>NZ_SSNX01000003.1:300000-492986 GCF_004801415.1 Deinococcus sp. KSM4-11
AGGCCCTCGAAGAGAGCATAGCCGGCCGCTCCGGCCCCCACCTGCTGCATGAACAGGGGCGCGCGGACGTTCACCACATTCAGGGTCAGGTTCATGGTGAAGCTCAGGAAGATCATGACCAGCAGCAGCGGCTGGGCGCGCACGACGAGCAGGCCACCCCGCAGGTCGTGCCAGAAGCCGCGCGCGGCGCCGGACTGGGCAGCGGGACGGGCCGGGAGCAGCGTGACCAGCAGCAGGCCAAGCAGGTAGACGGGCACGCTGGTCAGCAGGGTCTGGGCGCTGCCGAGCAGGTGGATCAGCACGCCGCCCACGCCGTAGCCGATCAGCGGCAGGCCCATCAGCGCGGCGCTGCTGAGGCTGTTCGCCTGCGGGCGCTGCGCCTCGGGCACCAGCTGCGGCACCAGGGCGCTGCCGGCCGTGAAGCCCAGCGTCACCAGGCAGCCGTTCAGGAACGCGAAGGCGGCCAGCGCGGGCAGCTGCGCCCGGCCGCTCAGCACGAGCCACGCCACGGCCGCCAGCAGCAGGGTGCGCAGCAGGGCGGTCACGATCAACACCGTCCGGCCGGGCAGGCGGTCGGCGAGTGTGCCGAGCAGCGGGGCCAGGAAGCGCGGCGCGCTGGCGGCCAGCAGCACGGTACCCAGGCCCACCCGGCCGGCGTGGGCTCCCAGAACGACGAAGGGCAGCGCGACGAACAGGACGGCGTCCGCGACGGCGGTGGCGGCGGCGCTGCCGAGGTACAGCCAGAAGTCGCGCGGGAAGCTCCGGGGAAGGGGAAGGCTGAGCATGGCCACAGCTTCGGCGTACACTCCCGAAAATGCCGGAGACGATTTTCGGAAGACCGAGCGGGCCGTGGTGGACGGTGCGGACGGAGGAGCAGGCGAGTCTGCTGGCCCGCCCGGACTCCCGGCGTTTCCTGGAGCCCTTCATCGGGCGGGAACGCACGGCGGGCGAGGCGGCGCGCGAGCTGGGCGTCTCGATTGAGCGGCTGCTGTACCGCGTGCGGCAGTTCCGGGCGGCGGGCCTGCTGCTCGAGACCGGGCAGCGCCGCCGCGCCGGACGACCGGAACGCGTCTACCGCGCGGTGGCCGACGCCTTCGTGGTGCCCTTCGCCCTGACGCCCTTCGCGGATCTGGAGGCGCAGATCGCCCGGCAGGCCGCGCCCCTGCACCAGCTCGAACTCCGGGCGGGCGCGCGGGCCGGGCGGGAACGGGGGCTGACGAACCGCCTGATCTACCGCGACACCAGCGGGGAACTCCACAGCGAGACCGCGCTGCCCGAGGGCACGACCTGGCAGGCCATCCACCCCGAGCCGGGGGGTGATTACGCGGGGATCTACCACCTGGACGACGCCACCGCCCGCGAGATCGGTGAACTGTGGGAGGCGCTGCGGGATCGCCTTCAGCAGGCCCGCCGCGACCACGGGGAGGGTCGGCCCTACCTGATCCGCACGGCCATGGTTCCGCTGCGGCCGGAGGATCTGGCCGGCCTTCCACCCCTGTCCTCCCCGGCGGGGAGGCCCGACAGGGAATGAGCAGGGTGATCCTGGGCGATCCCGCCCTCAGCGCCCCTATCCTCGGGGTATGACTGCCCCCGCCCGGACGGTGCTGCGCTCCATTCACACGCTGATCCCCATGCAGGGCGAGCGGCTGGCCCCCATGCCGCCCATCCCCGATGGCGCGGTGGTCGTGGAAGGCAGCGTGATCGTCTGGGCCGGCCGCGACTCCGACCTGCCCCCGGCACTGCTGGAGGGCGCCGCCGTGCGGAACCTGAGCGGGCACGTGGTGCTGCCGGGGCTGGTGAACACGCACCATCACCTGTACCAGACGCTGACACGCTGCATTGCACCGGATGCGGGCCTGTTCGAGTGGCTGCGGACGCTCTATCCGATCTGGCTGCGCCTGACTCCGGACGCGGCCTTCGACTCGGCGCAACTGGGCCTGGCGGAACTGGCACTGAGCGGGTGCACCACGTCCAGCGATCACCTGTACTTGTTCCCGAACGGGGTGCGTCTGGACGACACCATCCACGCCGCGCGTGAACTGGGCGTGCGCTTCCACGCGACGCGCGGCAGCATGAGCCTGGGCGAATCCCAGGGCGGTCTGCCGCCGGACCGGGCCGTGGAACGCGAGAACGCCATCCTGGCCGACTCGGTGCGGGTGATCGAGACCTTCCACGACCCGGCCCGCCTCGCCATGACCCGCGTGGCGCTGGCACCGTGCTCGCCCTTCTCGGTGACGGGCGACCTGATGCGGGAAAGCGCCGTGCTGGCCCGGGAGCGGGGCGTGATGCTGCACACGCACCTCGCGGAAACGGCCGACGAGGATGCCTTCTGCCTGAACCAGTTCGGACTGCGCCCCCTGGACTACGCCGAGAGTCTGGGCTGGGTGGGGCCGGACGTGTGGTTCGCGCACGGCGTGCACTTCAGTTCCGCCGACGCCGCGCGGCTGGGCGCATGCGGCTGCGGTGTGGCCCACTGCCCCAGCAGCAACATGCGGCTCGCCAGCGGCATCGCGCCCACGCGCACGCTGCTGGAGGCGGGCGTGAAGGTCGCCCTGGGTGTGGACGGCAGCGCCAGCAACGACTCCTCGCACCTGCTGGCCGAGGCACGGCAGGCCATGCTCAGCTCACGGGTGCGCGGCGTACCCGGTCAGGCCCCACACGCACACGACCTGCTGACCGCCCACGACGCCCTGTGGCTCGCCACTCGCGGCGGCGCGGCTGTGCTGAACCGCGACGACATCGGGCAGATCGCGCCCGGGTACGCCGCCGACATGATCGCTGTCGATCTGCGTGACCTGGGCTACAGCGGCGCGCGGCACGATTCGATGAGCGCCCTGACGCTGTGCGCGCCGCCGCGCGTGGCCCTGAACATGGTGAACGGCCGCGTGATCATGGAAGCCGGGCAGATGACCGCCATCGACCTGCCCGCGCTGGCGGAACGCCACGACCGGCACAGCGCGCGGATGCTGGAAGGCTGAGTTCAGCTATAGGCCCCAGCGAGCTCGGCGCCCTCGGCCAGCAGGGCGGCCAGGGTGCCGGACTGCTTCAGGGTGAGGGCGAAGACCATATCCGCCTGATACACGTGAACCGTCCTCAAAAACGGTTCGAGCGCGTCGACGAAACCCACCAGCCAGCCGCCAGGCCACGCACTCTATGTCGTCCGGAGCGCGCTCCAAGGAGATGCCCTTCTTCGCCATCAGGAGATGCGTGCCGCCCACCCAGGGATCAGGCGCAGCGTGCCTTGCAGGTTCAGGAGAGCGGTAGCCACGCGTTCATGGCCTGACGCATGGCCACGATTTTTCCCAGGTGGTAGGCGTTATGCACCGCCAAGCCGCGCAGGATGTCGGCCATCGTCTCGCCCGGATTGACCTCCGCATTCAGCCGGTCTGGCGAGGTCGTCCAGGCGAGCGCGCTGTCCAGCCCAGACAGGAAGTCCTCGACCAGGGCCGTCCATTCGCTCAGGGACGTGGGTTGATGCTCCGGATACCGTCGGCCAGCCTGCCATGTTGCGTCGTACAGGGCCTCGTCACGGTTGACCATGATGTTCTGCCACAGCACCGTATGCCACAGCTCGTCGTAGATCGAGTGCGCCTGTGCCGACGCTCTGGCACTGACCTGCTCCAGCGTGAGGTTCATCAGGATCGTGCGCCGGTCGGCGTACTCGCCGTGAAAGAGATGTTCCCACTGGTTCTTCGCGGCCTGGTCGGTCACAGTGCCTCCCGGTTCTTCTCGATCAGGTCGTCCACCGCTTCGCGCAGCAGGGAGGCCTCGGTGCGGCCCAGGGCACCCGACAGTTTGGCCAGCCGGTCGAGCTGGCTCTTGCTGTAGTAGTTGCTCTTGAGAACCATCTTGCTCTCCACGTAGATGCATGCGCGGGCGCGGCCCTCGCGTTTGGCGCGCAGCAGGGCTTCTTCGGCGGCGCGGTACAGTTCGGCGTACAGCGTGGCGTGCGCTGGCCGCGCGGCCAGCCCCACGCTCAGGCCCAGGCTTTTGGGCCACTGCGGGTCACGGTGGATATGGAAGTGCTTGATGACCTCGTCGAAGAGAATCAGGGCGGTCTCGGCGGCGGTTTCGGGCAGGATGCTGGCGTATTCGTCGCCGCCGATCCGGCCGATGATGCTGCCAGTAGGCAGGCTGCCGGACAGCAGGCGCTCGACGCCCCGCAGGACGCGGTCGCCCTCGCCGTGGCCAAGGGTATCGTTGAGGGTCTTGAAGTGGTCGAGGTCGAGGACGGCCAGGGCGAGGGGGGCTCCCTTGAAGGCGGTGAAGGCATCCTCGAAGGCGTTGCGGCTGAGAATCGCGGGGCGGGCGGCCATACACATTCCTCCTACAGGTGGGATCGACACCGGAACAGATCGAACACACGTATATTGACATGACATATATATGTCTTCGCTATGATATTTCAGGCACGCATGCAGATTGACCGTGTCAGCGCATCTTGAGCGCACCACACTCAGATTCTCACACTAGGACAGTTGACATTTTTCGGCATCAGACTCTATTCTCTCGTGCGGAACGGCAAAAACCCGCCGGGCTGTCCGGCGCGTTTCAAGGCCCCACATCCCAAATCTCTCTAGGAGGAACCCACATGCTGAAACCTTTGGGCGACCGAGTTCTCGTGGAAATTATCGAAGAAGCCGAGCAGAAGACCGCCGGCGGCCTGTACGTCCCTGACTCCGCCAAGGAAAAGAGCCAGCGCGGCAAGGTCATCGCCGTCGGCAGCGGCAAGACCCTGGACAACGGCACCAAGTCCCCCCTGGAAGTCAAGACGGGCGACACCGTGTACTTCGCCAAGTACGGCGGCACCGAAGTGACGCTGGAAGGCAAGAACTACTCCATCCTCGCCGAACGCGACATCCTCGCCATCGTCGAGTAAAGGGGGCGTGGGCCGTGACCCTGGCCACCCGCCCTGTCTCCCCAACTCCCTCCCGTATGGGGAGAGGCGTTGACCCCTTCCCACCCCCAACTCTTTAAAGGAGCCCTACCATGGCCAAGCAACTTGTATTCGATGAACAGGCCCGCCGTGCCCTCGAACGTGGCGTGAACGCCGTCGCCAACGCTGTCAAAGTGACCCTCGGGCCCCGTGGCCGCAACGTCGTCATCGAGAAGAAGTTCGGCAGCCCCACGATCACCAAGGACGGCGTCACCGTCGCCAAGGAAGTCGAGCTGGAAGACAAGCTCGAGAACATCGGCGCGCAGCTGCTGAAGGAAGTCGCCAGCAAGACCAACGACATCACGGGTGACGGCACCACCACCGCCACCGTGCTCGGCCAGGCCATCGTGAAAGAAGGCCTGCGCAACGTGGCCGCCGGCGCCAACCCGCTGGCCCTGAAGCGCGGCATCGACAAGGCTGTGGCCGTGGCCATCGAAGAGATCAAGAAGCTTGCCGTGCCCGTCGAGGACTCCGACGCGATCAAGAAGGTCGCCGGCATCTCCGCCAACGACGACCAGGTCGGCGAGGAAATCGCCAGCGCGATGGACAAGGTCGGCAAGGAAGGCGTCATCACCATCGAAGAGTCCAAGGGCTTCGACACCGAAGTGGACGTCGTGGAAGGCATGCAGTTCGACAAGGGCTTCATCAACCCCTACTTCGTGACCAACCCCGAGAAGATGGAAGCGGTGCTCGAAGACGCCTACATCCTGATCAACGAGAAGAAGATCAGCAACCTCAAGGACCTGCTGCCCGTGCTGGAAAAAGCCGCGCAGACCGGCCGCCCCCTGCTGATCATCGCCGAGGACGTGGAAGGCGAAGCGCTGGCCACCCTGGTCGTGAACAAGCTGCGCGGCACGCTGAACATCGCCGCCGTGAAGGCCCCCGGTTTCGGTGACCGCCGCAAGGAAATGCTGCGCGACATCGCCGCCGTGACCGGCGGACAGGTCGTCAGCGAAGACCTCGGCCACAAGCTGGAGAACACCACCCTGGACATGCTGGGCCGCGCCGCGCGCATCCGCATTACCAAGGACGAGACCACCATCGTGGACGGCAAGGGCGAGCAGAGCGAGATCGACGCCCGCGTCAACGCCATCAAGGGCGAACTGGACACCACCGACAGCGACTACGCCAAGGAAAAGCTCCAGGAGCGTCTGGCCAAGCTGGCCGGCGGCGTGGCCGTGATCCGCGTCGGCGCTGCCACCGAAACGGAACTGAAGGAAAAGAAGCACCGCTACGAGGACGCCCTCTCCACCGCCCGCTCGGCGGTCGAGGAAGGCATCGTCTCCGGCGGCGGCACCACCCTGCTGCGCATCATCCCGGCCGTCCGCAAGGCCGCCGAGAGCCTCGTCGGTGACGAAGCGACCGGTGCCCGCATCCTGATCCGCGCGCTGGAAGAACCCGCCCGCCAGATCGCAGTGAACGCCGGCGAAGAAGGCAGCGTCATCGTGAACGCCGTGATCAACAGCGACAAGCCCCGCTATGGCTTCAACGCCGCGACCGGCGAGTACGTGGATGACATGATCGCCGCCGGGATCGTCGACCCGGCCAAGGTCACCCGCACTGCCCTTCAGAACGCCGCGAGCATCGGCGCCCTGATCCTGACCACCGAAGCCATCGTGTCCGACAAGCCCGAGAAGCCCCAGGCGGGCGGCAACGGCGGCCAGGGCATGGGCGGCGGCGACATGGGCGGAATGGACTTCTAAAGATGGTGATGGTTGATCGTCAATAATTGATGGTCAAAGAAAGAGGCCGGGGCGTGATGCTCCGGCCTCTTTCTATTCAGGCCAGCGAAGGCGGTGTTTCCCGGTGAGGAAGAGTGGCCGCCGGTTGAAGTATGTCCTGTCATCAACTCGTGGGTAAGCGAAGGGCTGGGGGATCGGGGCGTTGCCGCTGCCCCTGCCAATAAATGTGATGGGCTGCCAATGACCGCGTTCAAAAAGTTCGACGGCCGCGCCCGTTTCGAGCGGTCGGCCCAGTAGTCGATAAATCTGACCTGGGAAGCGTCCCTGCTGCTCCAGCCTGCCTTCCTGTGGAGCAGGTGATGGCGTGCCGCGGTCGCGCTCCAGATACATCTGTCCTGCGCTGGGCGGAAAGATGCGCCGCAGGAACGCAGGCACCTCCGCAAGAATAGCTGGACGGTCGCCGGGCGTGCCATCTTGCCAGGTAGGGAAAAAGCGGATGCCGGCGCGGGCGAGGCGTTCGACCTTGAGCCACTGCTCCTGATTGCGGTGCGGTGGAGCCTTGAAGTCTGTGCCCATGTTGGTCATGGGTTGACGGCACTGCGGACACGGAGCCTCGCTGCCTTGTGCCCGTAAACTCTGCTTGAACGCCTTACGACAATGAAAACACGCGTAGTGCTGAAGGCGGCCGGTAACTTCGTAGAACTCGCTCCGGTCAATGAAATGGGTGCGTGGCTTGCGGATCATGCCATCAGGTTAGGCGCTGGTCGGCGGAGGCACATCTGCCGATTGACGAGGAGGCGTACCATCAGATTAATTTACTCTTCAAACCGGTTTACTTTATAAACTATAAGCGCTATCCTCTCTCCATGAAGAACATCGGCTTCCTCTCGTTCGGGCACTGGACGCCCTCGCCACAGTCAGGGACGCGCTCGGCCCGCGACGTGCTGCTGCAATCCATTGATCTGGCCGTCGCCGCCGAGGAACTGGGCGCAGACGGCGCGTACTTCCGCGTGCACCACTTCGCGCGGCAGCTGTCCTCGCCGTTCCCGCTGCTGGCAGCAGTGGGGGCCAGAACCAGCCGCATCGAGATCGGCACAGGCGTCATCGACATGCGGTACGAGAATCCCTTTTACATGGCCGAGGACGCCGGTTCAGCCGACCTGATCTCGGGCGGACGCCTGCAACTGGGCATCAGCCGGGGCTCGCCGGAACAGGTGATCGACGGCTGGCGGCACTTCGGCTTTGCGCCCGCCGAGGGAGAGAGCGAGGCTGACATGGCCCGGCACCACGCCGACGTGTTTCTGGAACTGCTGGAGGGGCGCGGCTTTGCCCAGCCCAACCCGCGCCCGATGTTCGCCAACCCGCCGGGGCTGCTGCGCCTGGAACCGTATTCCGAGGGGTTGCGGGAGCGGATCTGGTGGGGCGCGGCGACCACGGCCACGGCGGTCTGGGCCGCGCAGAAGGGCATGAACCTGCAGAGCTCCACGCTGGTCTTCGACGAGAGCGGCAGGCCCTTCCACGAGCAGCAGGCCGAGCAGATCCGGGCCTACCGGGCTGCCTGGGCCGAGGCTGGGCATTCCCGGACGCCACGTGTGTCGGTCAGCCGCAGCATCTTCGCCCTGACCGATGACCGCGACCGCATGTACTTCGGCGGACAGGGACAGGATCGCGACCAGTTCGGGCGGATCGACAGCACGCGAGCCGTGTTCGGGCGCAGTTACGCCGCCGAACCCGACAAGCTGATCGAGGAACTGCGCAGCGACACCGCCATCGCGGAGGCCGACACCCTGCTGCTGACCGTGCCCAACCAGCTCGGCGTGTCGTACAACGCCCACGTCATCGAGTCGATCCTGAAGGACGTGGCCCCGGCGCTGGGGTGGCGTTGACCGCGCAGCCCCACCTGCTGGTGTTCTCCGGCCTACCCGGCACCGGCAAGTCGACCCTGGCCCGGCAACTCGCGCAGCAGCTGAACGCCGCCTACCTGCGTGTGGACACCGTGGAGGCGGCGCTGCTCAGATGCGGCCTGAAGGCGACGGTGGAGGGCTACGCCGTGTCTTATGCGTTGGCGCTGGATAACCTGCAGCTGGGGAACCGCGTGGTGGTGGACGTGGTGAATCCGCTGGCGGTCACGCGGGACGCCTGGGCGGGCGTGGCCGCAGAGGCCGGAGCGCGGCTGGTGAACATCGAGGTGGTGTGCTCGGACGCGGCGGAGCACCGGCAGCGGGTCGAGTCCCGGCGGGACGACCGGGCGAACCACGTGGGCGAGTGGATTCCACCCACCTGGGAGTCCGTACAGGCAACTGCGCGGGAGTTTGAGCCGTGGAACGGGGAGCGCGTGGTGGTCGATACGGCTGGGAAGTCACCGGCGCAGGCTTTTGCGGCGCTGCTGGCGGCGCTAGAGGGCTAGCGGCCGACCTGGGCAGTCCATCTCACGTTGTCGCCTCGACCGCCCCCGTTTCCTGCGGGTATTTCCGGCGCCACAGCGCCCACCCCTCGTCCGGAAAGGCGCGCTTCGCTTCGGGGGCGAAGAGGGCCGCACCCTCATGCTCCAGCGCGGCGTCCGGGCAGGGGATGACCTCGGTGTCCTGCATGGCGGGGTGATCCGACCATTCGATCACGCGGCCGGAACCGCCCCAGGGATCGGCGGTGGCCCACACGATTCGCCCGATCCCGATCAGGGCACTGGCCCCGCCGCACATCAGGCAGGGTTCCAGGCTGGTGTACAGGGTCAACGTCTCGGGCTGCTCGGGATTGCCCAGCTGGAAATACAGATCCATCTCGGCGTGCGCGATACCGGCGCGGCCGACGTGCTCGGCCGTCTGGGGTTCCTTGTGGCGGTTGCGTCCCCGGCCGACGATCTGCCCGTCGGCATCGACCAGCACGGCGCCAACGGGCGCACTCCCGACGGCCTGGGCCTCGCGGGCCAGGGCCAGGGTGTCGCGCAGGTAACGGGCGTGGTCGAGTGGCGCGCGTGCGGCAGGGGTGTCAGGCATGCCGGCACTCTACGGACGACCGGCGTGGGGTTCGGTGGGCGTTCGTCCTTTGCCTCAGCTTGAGGAATTCGCTGTCTCAGGAATAAAGAAAGGAGCCCGCAGGCTCCTCGTGTGGATCGGCTCGGCGGGTATGGCCCGGCCTCGCTGTTCGCGCGCCCGTTTTTTGTGAATCCCAGAGGTGGGCGCCTCCCTCAAGTGCTTGAACGTACAACGTGGACTGCACTGCACGACCCTACTCGACAACGCTTTCAGGCCAGAAATGAAAACATATCATGCGTGGCCACTGCTGTCAACTCCCTCATGGGTTCGGCAGGAGTGCGGCGGTTCAGTTCACTTTGCGATCCTGGCCCTGCCACACCTCGTTTCTCAGGATAAACTTCTGGAATTTACCGCTGGCAGTCTTGGGCAGGTCATCGCGGAACTCGTAGTGCTTGGGCACCTTGAAGCCCGCCAGATGGGCGCGGACATGGGCGCTCAGCTCGTCCGGGCCGGCCTCCTTCCCGCCATGCAGGGCGATGAAGGCACAGGGCACCTCGCCCCACTTGTCGTCGGGCATGGCCACGACCACGGCCTCGCGTACGGCCGGGTGGGCGTACAGGATTCCCTCGATCTCCACGCTGCTGATGTTCTCCCCGCCGCTGATAATGACGTCCTTGTTGCGATCCTTGATCTCGATCCGGCCATCCGGGTAGGTCACCGCCACGTCGCCCGTGTGGAACCAGCCGCCCTCCAGGGCCTTGGCGGTCGCGTCCGGGTTGCGGTAGTACCCCTTCATGACCAGATTCCCGCGCACCATGATCTCGCCCAGGGTCGTTCCGTCGTGCGGGGTGGGAGTCAGGTGCTCGTCCATGACGTCCACCTCGCCCGCGAGAATCATCTCGAAGCCCTGTTTGGCGATCAGTGGGGCGCGCTCGGTGGTCGGCAGGGCTTCCTGCGCGGCGGACAGTTCCGCGACCGTGACCAGGGGGCTCACCTCGGTCAGGCCATACACCTGCGTGACGTGAAAGCCCAGGGCGTTCATGTCCGCAATGGTCCGCGCGTGTGGAGGACTGCCCGCCGTGGCCACCCGCACGGGCCGCGTGAGCGTGCGGGCCTGCTCTGGATTCGTGAGCATGCTCAGCACGGTGGGCGCGGCGCACAGGTGGGTCACACCGTAGGTTTCGATGGCGTCATACGCGGCGTCGGCGCGTACGGCGGGCAGGGTGACATGCGTGGCACCCACGCCGAAGGGGCTCCACACGCCGCCCCAGCCGTTCGCGTGGAAGTCCGGCAGGGTGTGCAGGTACACGCTGTCCTGGTCGGCCTTGAAGTAGTAGATGGTCTCGATGGCGTTCAGGAAACAGTTGCGGTGCGTGAGCATCACGCCCTTGGGGCTGGACGTCGTGCCGGACGTGAAGTTGATGGTCAGCGTGGCGTCCTCGTCCGTGACCGGGAGGGGCAGCGGAGCGTCATCCTGCGCGGCCAGGCGGGCCTCGAAGGCGGCGCCGGCCTCGCCCTCGCCGAGCACCCAGACCTCGATGCCCAGGTCAAGCGCGGCCTGCTCGACGCGGGCGTGCAGCGTCTCATCGACGAGCAGCAGTTTCACCTCGGCGTGCCGGAGCTGGAAGGCGTACTCCTCGCCGGTCAGCCGCGTGTTCAGCGGAACGAGCACGCTGCCCGCCCACGGCACGGCGCTGTAGGTGAGCAGTCCCCCGTGCGTGTTCGGCGAGAGCACCGCCACATGCCGCCCTGCGAACCCGGCCGCCTGCACCGCCCGCGCAAGCTGGTAGATGCGGCCGCCCCACTGGCGGTACGTGAAGCTGGGGCCGCCCGGCTGGATCACGGCTGTCTTGTCCGGGTAGATGTTCAGGCCGCGGCGGATGAGGTCGAGCGGGGTCAGGGGCGTGTTCATGACTGGAGCCTCCGGGACGCAAGCGGGGTGCGGGTTGTCGGTGCCCTCAATCTACCGTGTCCATGGTTCATTCCAGGTTCAATCGGCGCTGGATTGCCTTCCAGGCGTCCCGGAGCAACGGGCGGGCAAACTGGAGAAGCGGTTCCACCCGTTCGCTCACCTCGGCAGCCTGCCGCCAGTGTCTAAGGGCGAGCGGGCCGGGTTTCCACCCAGTTCACGGCGAGACCCGCCAGGATGCCCCAAAAGGCCGCACCAATACCCAGCGGTGTGATACCGCTGAGCGTCACGAGGATGATGACGGGCGCGCCCAGACGGGCCGGGCCGCTGCCCTGGAAGGCGGCGTGCAGGCTGCTGCCGGTCGCGGCAAGCAGCGCCAGTCCGGCGAGCGCCGCCAGGGCCTGGGGGGGGAGGATACCCATCAGGTGCAGGAAGGTACCGGCGAACAGGCCGAAGGCGATGTTGAAGAGCCCCGCCCACACGGCGGCCGTGTAGCGGCGGTCTTTGTCCGGATGCGCTTCGGGGCCGCTGACGATGTTGGCGAGCAGCGCCCCCAGCGTGAGGTTGTGGCAGCCGAAGAAGGCCGCGCCCACGCTGGCGAATCCGCAGGCGCGGAGAACCGATCCCGGCGCCGGTTCGTACCCGTTGGCCTTCAACACCCCGAAGCCCGGCACGAACTGACCGGTGAAGGCCAGCAGCGTGAGTGGCAGTGCCAGGTTCAGGGTGGCGTGCAGGCTCAGGGCGGGCACCACGAATTCCGGGCGGGTCAGCGTGAAGGGCACGGGCACCGGGTGCCACAGGTTCAGGCCCGCGCTGGCCGCCACGCCGACCAGCAGCACGCCCGCGACCGCCCAGCGGGGCGCGACCTGCCGCAGCGCGAAGTACGCGAGAACCATCGCGCCGACCAGCACGGGCGTCTCCCCGAAGGCCTGGAGCGCCCGGAAGCCGAAGGGCAGCAGGATCGCGCCGTTCAGCGCGGCGGCCAGCGGCGTGGGAATGGCCTGGAGGGCGCGCGTCAGTGGGGGGAAGGTGCCCAGCAGGATCACCAGCAGGGCCGACGTCAGGAAGGCCCCGACCGCCTCCGGAAAGGGAATACCGGGCAGCGCCGTGACGAGCAGGGCGATGCCGGGCGTGCTCCAGGTGCTGAGGATCGGCATGCGGGTTCGCAGGCTGAGGACAATGCCGGTCAGGCCCGTGAAGATGGCGTGCGCCCACAGCCACGACATGGCCGTGGCGCTCGAGAGGTGGGCAGCCTGCGCGACCGAGTAGATCAGCACGTTCGGGCCAGCCCAGCCGATCAGGACGGCGATCAGGCCGCTGAGCAGCGCGCCGGGGTTCGAGTCCTGCCAGAAGGAGCGGGGGGCGGCCACGGCAACAGTCATGCCCTGAGTGTGCGCGCCTATTGGACTGCCCGGAAGGGGCAATGGATCGGCCATTGGACTGCTCATCTGCACAGGCGGGCCGATTGGACTGCTACGCTGGCGGCATGACGGCCGACCCGGACACTCCCCGCTGGGCCGCGTTGCTGGCCGAGTGGCGGCGGGGTTCCGGCACGCTCCAGACCCGCCTGACCACGGCGCTCCAGGAAGGCGTGACCACCGGGCACCTCAGACCGGGCGAACGGCTGCCGGCTGAACGTACCCTGGCCCCCCTGCTCGGCGTGAGCCGCAGCACCGTGGTCGCCGCCTACGACGACCTCGCGGCCACAGGCTGGGTCACGCGGCGGGTGGGCAGCGGCACGCACGTCTCCCCCACTGCGCCGCGCAGTTCACCTGTCATGACCCTGCGCACGCCGGTGACGTCAGGGCGCCACGCGGAGGACACGCTAGACTTCACCATTGCCGTGCCGCTGATTACTCCCGCGCAGCAGGAGCGAATGACGGCCGCGTCGCAGGGGGCCTTCCAGGAGAGCGTCTACCACCCGCACGGGCTGCCGGAACTGCGCGCCGTGCTGGCCGACTCCTACACCCGCGAGGGCCTGCCCACCCGCCCCGAGCAGGTCGTCGTGACCAGTGGCGCCCAGCAGGCCATCTCCCTGATCGCCGGCACGCTGCTGCGCCGGGGCGACCACGCGCTGCTGGAGACGCCCACGTACTTCGGCGCCATCGACGTGTTCCGCGCCACCGGGGCCGAGTTACACGGCGTCCCGGTGGGCGAACGGGGCGTGAATCCCGACGACTTCGCCCACCTGGTGCGCGCGCACGGCCCCCGCCTCGCCTTTCTGACGCCCACCTTCCAGAATCCCACCGGCACGGTGCTGCCTGCCCGGGCCCGCGAGCGACTGGCCGCCCTGATCGCGGACGCACACCTGCCGACCATCGAGGACGACACGCTGTACGACCTCGGGTTCGCGGACACTCCCCCACCTGCCCGACTGAGCACCTTCGCGCCAGGGGCCTCCGTCATCAATGTCGGCTCGCTGAGCAAGCTGTACTGGGCCGGCCTGCGGGTGGGCTGGATGCGCCTGCCAGCCACGCTGGCCGGGCCACTCGGGCAGGCAAAGACGCTCGCGGATTTCGGCGGCAGCCTCCCGTCGCAGCACATCGCTCTGAATCTCCTGGACGACCTGCCCAGCCTGCGGCAGGAGCGGCGCGAGAAGGTCAGCGCCGCCCGCGACCTCCTCTCCGGCCTCCTGAGAATCCACCTGCCCGAGTGGACGTTCCGCACATCGGACGGCGGACAGTACCTGTGGATCGAACTGCCCAGCCCCGGCGCGAGCCGCTTCACGCACCTCGCCGCGCCCTACGGTGTCCGGCTGTTTCCCGGTGCGAGCATGGGCGTCGAGCCGCTGCCCGACCGCTACCTGCGGCTTCCCTTCACCCTCGACCCCGCCCGCCTGCCCGAGGCCGTCATGCGCCTGCGCGCCGCGTGGGACGACTTCCAGGCAAGACCCGGGCAGGAGGGACTGGCATAGACGTCAGGGCGCCGAATCCGCGAGCGCCAACCCTGTTTTCCCAGGACGTGACCGAGATGTCTGTGGCAGGGGACGCGACCGTTGGCTCAGAGCTTCAGTGTGCCGCTTTCTGCCCCGGTCGCAGGTGCATCAGCGCGACGATGATTCCGCCCACGATCACGCCCACGATGGCGGAACCCAGCGTCTCGACCAGCCATTCCAGCAGGCCTTCCAGCGCGGGCACGGCATGTCCGGCGGCAACGGAGACGTCGTGCAGCGCGTGGTAGGGGCCGCCCACGCCGAATTCTTCCAGCCCCACCAGTAGGATGTGCCCGCCGACCCACAGCATGGCGGCGGTGCCGATCACCGAGAGGGCCGCCAGGACGGCCGGCATGTCCCGCACCAGCCCCCGGCCGAGCGCACGGGCCGCGCCGGTGCCGCTGCGGGCGAGCTTCAGGCCGAGGTCGTCCATTTTGACGATCAATCCGACCACGCCGTACACGAGCGCGGTGATCAGCACGGCCACCACGATCAGGATCAGGGTGCGCGACAGCAACGGCTCGTCAGCCACCTCCGAGAGCGAGAGGGCCATGATCTCGGCCGACAGGATGAAGTCCGTGCGGATCGCGCCCGAGACCATCTGCCCCTCGTGCTGGGTGCTGGAGAGCGTGGCGGTCTCCTCCTCCGGGGCCGCATGGTGAGGGCCGCCAGCTACCGCCTCGTAGACCTTCTCGGCCCCCTCGAAACAAAGATACGCGCCGCCCAGCATCAGGATCGGCGTGATGGCCCCTGGCAGGAACTGGCTGAGCAGGAGCGCCGCCGGCAGGATAAACACCACCTTGTTCCGCAGCGAGCCGCGCGCAATTCGCCAGATGATCGGCAGTTCCCGATCCGGGCTGAAGCCGGTGACGTAGCGGGGTGTGACGGCCGTGTCATCGACCACGACCCCGACGGCTTTCATGCTGGCCCGGCCGGCGGCTGCACCGATATCATCCACGGAGGCCGCCGCGAGCCGCGCGATGGCAGCCACGTCGTCGAGCAGGGCGACCAGACCGCCGCTCACAGCGAGCATCCGGTTGGCGGGGCGGGAAGACAGGCAGGCATCTGGCCCACAGCGTAGCGGGCGGGAGACCGCGAGGCATGCCAGTTCAATGAAACCGGAAGACCCAGCACAGGATGTTCCGGGCCTGCAGGCAGGCGATGACTCGGCGACCGCCTCGTTACTTGTGGCCGTTCTCCTTCTTGTACTGGCCGGGCGGCATGCCTCCGGGCTTCTTCTGGAGGCCGCGCGCCTTCTTCCACGCGGCCTGACGGCCCATGACTTCCGTCAGCGTACGGTGACGGCCATCCCGATCCCGGACGATGATCGTCTGCGGAGCCAGAGGCCGGGCGCGCGACACGGTGACGGGCTGCACCAGCGGATAGATCTCGCGGATGGTGCCGGTGGGCGTGGCGGTCACGACCTGCACCTGCGTGATCCGGGTGGTGGTGGGGAACGCGGGCCGCACCACGATCCCGCCACTCTGGTTCAGGTTCGCCACCGGCTGCGCCGTGGTGCTCAGGAACGTGACCTGCACGCCCTGAGACAGGAAGGTCACCACGCTCGCCAGGGTCTGCACCACGGGCGGGAACTGAATCCCGGCGCTGATGTTCACGCTCAGGGATTGCGCGCCCGCCACACCGGCGGCGGGGGCGAGGGTCAGGGCAGCAAGCAGCAGGGCATTACGCATGTGGTACCTCCGGGCCGCCAGGAAGCAGCCTTACGCCCCCTACCCTGCCGCCCGGAACTGACGCCCGCCTGAACCGCGCCTGCACGAAGCGTTCAGAGTGTGGGGGGCGGAACCCCACCATTTCCCTGCCGACTTGCACCCCAGAGGGTCTAGGTCAGAGGCCAGAACCTCTTGAAGGAGAGATTCCAGCCTGAGCCACCCAGGCAACCATTTCGGCCGTCCCATTTCCCCGATCCACCGGAGCGATGGAGTGTGCCAGTTTGCGAGACCTTACGCTCCGTACTTGTTCAGTTTCAGCGCATTGGCCATCAGCAGCGGCATGACATCGGTGCCCCGGCGCAGGCCCAGGCTGCCCTTCTGCGCTTCCTCTTCCGTGTAGCGCGCGGCGGCGTCTTTCCGGCCGTACTCGCTGCGGATCAGCAGCGGCACCGGATGCCAGGAGTGCGTGGCGAGTTTGCTGGGCGTGCTGTGGTCGCCGACGATGGCGATCACGTCGGGCTTCAGCGCCAGCAGCTGAGGGAGCAGGTCGTCGAAGATCTCGATCTTGTGAACCTTCTCGGGGAAATCGCCGTCCTCGCCGGTGCTGTCGGTCTTCTTCACGTGGAAGTAGAAGAAGTCGTATCTGCTCCAGTTGTCCGTCAGGGCTTTTACCTTGCCTTCCAGGGCGTCCTCGTGGCCCTCGACGGGCAGCACGTCCATACCGACCAGACTGGCGAGGCCCTTGTACATGGGGTAACTGGCGATGCACGCAGCCCGGAGCTGGTACGCATCGTCGAAGCTGGGGAAGTGCGGCACGTCGCTGTACCCACGAAAGAGAACCCCGTTCACCTGCGGCTCGCCTTGTAGGGCGGCCTCGGCACGCTGTACGAAAGCGTTGACGAGATCGGCCGTCTTCTTGCTGGCGTCGTCATGCGCCTGGGCCGTCATGGGCTGCACGCCGGTCGCCTGCGGATCCACGTCGCTGAGGTTCGCGCCGAGGGCCGGGCCGCCGTTCGCGCGGAACACGACCACGAAACGGTGTTCGCTTTCCGTGTAGATCTCGACTGGGGTGCCGTCGATGTCGCTGATCGCGCCCCTGAGTTTCGTGACGATCTCGGCGTTCTTCTCGTCGCTGGGACGGCCCGCGCGGCGGTCATCCACGATGCGGTTGGCGCCCAGGGTGGCGAAATTGCCGCGTACGGCGACGTCACCCGCGCCGAGTTTTACGCCGATCCCGACGGCCGACAGCGCCCCGCGTCCCACCACGTAATGCAGGGGATCGTACCCGAACAGGCTCAGGTGGCCGGGGCCGCTGCCGGGCGTGATGCCCGCGCCGACCAGTTCGACCTGCCCGAGCTGAGACTCGCGCGCCAGGGCGTCCAGGTTGGGGGTGTTCGCAGTGGCGAGTTCGGTATCGCCGTCCAGGGTTAGGGGCAGGCCGCCGATCCCGTCCAGCACGACCATCAGGATCTTGCTGTCGGTCTTCTTGGCCAGGTCGCGGATGGTGTCCAGAAGGTCGCTCATGGGGGTAGTGTACGCCGGACACCAACAGACCCCGGTCAGGCATATGGGCAGGGACGAGGATCCTGACCGGTGGCCCTGGTCAGGTCAGGAGATCAACATGTCTGGAGGAAATCGAGGATGCGCCGCGTCAGGAGGACGGTCGCAGCGGCGTCGTACGACGGCAGACTGCGGTCGGCGAACAGGTGACCGTCGCCGGGGTACAGGAACAGTTCGGTCTCCGGCACCGAGGCCACCAGCGCGCGGGCGGCGTCGATGTCGCCGTCCTCGACGAAGAACGGGTCGGCGTCCATGGCATGCACCTGCACGGGAACGCCAGCAGGCCACCCGCCAAACTCCGAGGCGGGCAGGCAGGCGTGGAGCAGCAGCGCGCCACGTGCCCCCGGCCGGGTCTGGGCGAGTTGCTGCGCCGGCATGACGCCCAGCGAGAAGCCCGCGTAGACGAGCTCGTCGGGCAAGCCGTCCGCCGTGCTTACGCCGCGTTCGAGCAGGGAGCCGAAGCCGAGCTCCCGTGCATACGCGATGCCGCTGTCCAGCGTGTCGAAGGTGCGGCCGTGGTACAGATCCGGCGTATGAACCACGTGTCCAGCGTGGCGAAGATCGTCCGCGAAGGCGAGAAATCCGGGCGTCTGACCCTGGGCGTGGTGGAACAGCATGAGTTCGGCCATGTGCAGAGGGTAATGGACATGCACGTCAGGTTCTGACGTATTTGAGTGGACGGGCGGGAAACAGAAAGGCCACCCCAGACAGGTGGCCCTCAGCGATATGGATTCAGGTGCCGTCGATGCGCCCGTCGAGCGGGTCGTTCGCGGCGCGGTTGCGCTGCTCGGTGATCGCGCGGACGTCCGCGTCCGCCTGCACCTCGCTGCGGGCGGCCTTGCGGGTGGCGATGAAAGTGCCCACACCCGCGATCAGGGCCATGCCGGTCCAGAACACGGCGGGCGGCATATGGGCGCTGATACCCAGGTGATACAGCTCGCTGACCTGCTCGACCGTCTCGATCCCGAGTTTCAGGGCGATCCAGCCGATCAACACGTAGGCCACGTCGTCCAGCGCGGGGAACCGGTCGAGGAGTTTCAGGAAGAAGGTGCTCGCGAAGCGCACCAGGATCAGGCCCATGATGCCGCCCGCCACGACGATCCAGAAGCCGGTGGCAGTGTCCCGCATGGCGGGTTTCAGGAGGGCCACGCCCGCCAGGATGGAATCCACGGAGAACGCGAGGTTCACGAGGTTCAGGCTGATCACCACATTCCAGAACGAGCCGGTGAGTTCCTTCGGGCCCTCGCCGTCGTCCTTGCCCTTTTTCAGGAAGTGGGCGATCACCAGGTACGCCAGGTACGCGGCCCCGAAGGCCCGCAGGAACCAGTACTTGATGATGAAACTGGCCAGCAGCACGCCTGCGAGGCGCAGGATCATGGCTCCCCACATCACGTAGGTCAGGGCTTTCTGTTGCAGGCTGGCAGGCAGGGGCCGCACCATCACGGCCATGACCAGGGCGTTGTCGGCCGAGAGCAGGCCTTCCAGCACGGCCAGCGTTGCCAGGATCACGATGATTTCAGTGTTCACGTTCGGTCGCTCCTGGCCCCACAACCACCTCCGGGGCGGCTCAAGAGGCTCGGTTCCAGCAGTCTACGCGCCCTCTGCGCCGCGCGTTCCAGCCGGGCGTGAACACAACGCACCAAAGCAGCTCAGAGGATGATCTGCCCGGCGTCGTCCAGCGTGGGGTAGGGCTCGTCGCGCTCGCGGTATTCGGCGCTCATGTCCGGGTAGCTCCACTCGAAAGCCCGGTCGCGCAACTCTGCGGGGGACAGCTGCGGCGCGTCGTACATTCTGGCTGCGAGGCGCTGGCGTTGCGCCTCGAACAGGATGGTCGCGGCGGCCACTGATACATTTAGGCTCTGCACCATCCCGAACATGGGAATGATGATGTTGCCATCGGCCGCCGAGGCGGCCGCGTCGCCCACACCCCATTTCTCGGCCCCCAGCAGCACGCAGGTGGGCCGGGTGTAGTCGGCCTCGCGGTAGTCCACGCTGCGCTGCGAGAGGTGCGTGGCGAGCACCTGAAAGCCCTGCCCCTGAAGGTCGCTCACCGCCTGCGCGGCGCTGGCGTGACGGCGCACCCGCACCCACTTGTGCGCGCTGCCGCTGGTGGCCTCGAAGGTGTGGCCCTCGAAGTCCAGCGGGCGGCCGTCGTCCGGCGGCACGGCGTGCGCCTCCAGCACGCCCACGGCGTCGCAGGTGCGGATGATCGCGGAGAGGTTGTGCGGCTTGTTGACCTGATCCATCAGCACGGTCAGGGTCGGCTGGCGCCTGCTCAGCACTCGCAGGATCTTGGCGTACCGCTCCGGAGTCATAACCGGGCCAGGGTAGCAAAGCCTGTGGCGGCAGACGCCCGCCCGGCCCCGATCACGGGTTGATCACGCCCGCTCCGGATACTCGGACACGAGCTGTATCCGTCCGGGGGGACGGCCGCAGCACGACGGGTTCAGCCGGAGTGGCCGCCACGCCGCCCGCGCACCCACCTCTCCTCACGTTCCGTCACCTGTCCTGGAGGGACTGCATGCCTGACCACCCGACCATCCGCCTGACCCGCATCCAGTGTTACGACGAGCCGGGCGACGGGGCTCCGTCCCCTGACCCGTCTTTGTGGACCGTCATTCTGAAGATCGGCGACATGGCTGCCGCCACTGCTGCGCTGGTGAGCGCGCGGGAAGAGCCGGACGAGCGGGCCACGCCGGATGTGATGGCGCGACCCGCCTGACCCTCAGGGCGCAGGCCGATTCAGGGAGCTGGGTGCAGCGCCGCCAGCCCCCGCTCGATGGCCTGCCGGTGGTGGCGGGTCTGGTAGGCGGCCATACGCAGCCAGTCCAGCGCGTCCAGCGGTCCCATGAACGGGTGGTAGTACCTGCGCTGTGGATTTGCGGGCGCGTGCACGGTCAGCAGGTCGCGGGTGGCGGCGTGGCGGGCCAGCAGTTCCTCGGGCGTGTGGGTGCCGGTCGGCACGGTGTTGGACGGCGCCTGCCGCTTGCCGTCGCGGTACACGCCGGGCACCTCGGGCGGCTGGCGGATGTCCTTGTCCGACAGCATCAGCCGCACGAGCCGGCCACTGCCCTCGTTGATGACGATGGTGTGTTCGGCCTCCTGCGCGGGCGTCCAGTCGCGGCCGGGCTGCACGGTCGTCCAGTACGGCGCCGCGCTGCGGATCACGGCGTCCAGGGCGTCCAGTTCCCGGTGCATGCGCGAGATCAGATCTTCGGGCGTGGGGTAGGCGGCTCGCAGGGCGGCCAACTGCTCCTGCTCGCTGGGCGGCGCGGCGTCGGGGTGGGTCATGGCGCCAGTGTACGGCGGCGCCAGGACTGGGACGGCCCTGGGCTGCCGGTGGCCGACAGAACGAAACGCGGTCAGCGCACCGGCCGCTGGAACAGGGCCGCGCCGTCGTCCCGGCGGGTCTCGCGCAGCTCACCCCGCGCCGCGAGGTACTCGGCCAGGGCGCCCGTCTGGTCGAGCAGCAGCAGCGCCTGCACAGCCTTCAGCTCGGGATTCACTTCGCGCATCAGGTCGTGCACGGTGCGGGGCTCGGTGGCTGCTTGCAGCACATCACGCTGCTTGTCGGCATACCGATCCCTGAGGTGCTGAATGCGGGATCTCCACTCGGGCATGGGGCCGTTGTGTCCGCCCAGGGCGAGGGTCACGCCGCGCTGCTCCTCTACCCTGTCCAGTGAGGCCAGGTAGTGACCCAGGCCCGCGCCGGGCTGCATCCGCTCGGGCATCAGCGGCGGTGAGTTGCGCGGCAGCAGGTGGTCGGCGCTGAACAGCACGTCGTCCAGCCGCAGGCACACCTGCGAGCCCTCGTGGCCGGGCGTGTGGATGACGCTGAACACGCCGTCGAGCACGTCCCCATCGTGCAGGGACGTGTCCACCGGCACGCCCTGGGGCAGGGCGAGATTCCCGGCGCGGCGGCGCAGGCGCTCGGCGTAGGCGCTGTCGGTGGGGATGCCCGCCCAGGTCAGGTGCTTCTCGACGCTGGCCTGCTGCGCGGCCCGGCGCTCCTGCGGGCGCTCGATGACCGGCACGGCCGTGTGGAAGGCGGCCACGGGCGCGTCCGAGAGGCCCCGCACGGAGGGCAGGCCCGCCACGTGGTCCGGGTGCGGGTGCGTGATCACGATCCGCGAGAGCGCCGTCCACGAGCAGGCCTCGCCGAAGTCGGTGCGGACCGCCTCTAGTCCGGCGCGCAGGGCCGCCGTGCTGTCCTCGTGGCCGCTGCCCACGTCGATGAGCGCCGTGTGGTCGGGCCGGGCCGGATCACCGCGCACGGTCAGGTAGACGTTGGCGGGCAGGTGAGGAAAGGCCGGCACCGGAATCCGGTACACGCGCACGCCACCGGAGGTGACGTGGCGTGTGGGAATCACGGGGCGCGACTCGGTCATGGGCGCACTGTAGAGCGTGAGCGTAGGGCGGGCTGAGGCCACCGGCCCATCACCCAGCCGGGCCGCTCAGCCCTCCGGCAGCCGCCGCACGGGCAGACGCACCCAGCCGTGGCGCGAGATCCAGCGCAGCACGATCACGACCGCCGAGCCCGCGAACTGCGCCTGGAACGGCGTGACGTGCGGGTGCAGCGCCCAGACCGTGAAGGCCCCAGCAGCGGCGGCCGTGGCGTACAGCTGCTCGCGGCGGTACATGACTTCCGGCACCTCGTTGGCGATCAGGTCGCGGATGATCCCGCCGCCCACGCCGGACAGCATCCCGGCGAAGACCACGCCCAGAGGCCCCAGCCCGAAATTGATGGCCCCCAGCGCGCCGGACGCCGCGAACAGGGCCAGGCCCAGCGTGTCGAACACGCTCAGGGTCCGCTCGAACCGCGCGAGGCGGGCTCCGAAGGCGAAGGCCAACGCCGCGCCCAGCAGGGCGGCCCACAGGTACGTCTCGTCGCGCAGGAACACGGGCGGGGTCTGGCCGGTCAGGGTGTCGCGGATCGCGCCGCCCCCCACGGCGGTCACGCAGCCGAGCAGCAGCACGCCGAACAGGTCGAAGCGTTTGCGGACGCCCAGCAGCGCGCCGGACATCGCGAAGGCCAGGATGCCGGCCATGTCCAGGGCGCGCAGCCCGGCAGCCAGCGTGATCGGAGACCACTGGAGTTCGTGCACGTGTTCACTGTAGCGGGGGAGCGGAACGGCACCACACACGCCGCGTTCTGTTTGGGGCAGAATAGACAGACTATGGCCCGAGTGAAAACGAAAGAAACCACCCCCACCCCGTCCTCGCCGTACGCGCACCTGGACGCCTTCGACGCCCTGATGGCGACCGCCGCCGTGGACAGCCGCGTGACCGCCCTGGCCGAGAGTGGCGCCGACACCCAGACCCTGAACGAGGCGCTCACCGAGTCGCTGGTACAGGCGCAGCGGCGCTGGGGCCTGGGCCTCCACCACCTGCGCCACGCCGCCGAACTCGTCGAGGACGGCGGCGCCGCCGACATCGCGCTGCTCACCGACGGCGCGCGCACCGCTCTGGTCAGCGCCGGCTCGGCCGCGATCGCGGCGGCGTACGCACCCATGCAGGCCCTCGACGAGCGCGGCCTGAGCCTGTGGGGTGCGCTGAGCGACGGTCACCGTGTCCCGGCCGACGCACCCTTCGCGACCCTGAAAGCCCTGATCGAGGACGCCCGCGACTTCGAGACCCACTGGATGCCCGGGCGTGGCGGCGCCCTGAGCCGCGTGTGGAGAAGCGGCGAGCACCTCCGCGTCGAGGTGTCGCGTCCCGCCTCGCCACAGGAAGCCCTGTCGGACGCCGCGTGGGACGTGATCACCGGCATCAAGGACCGCACCTTCCAGCGGGAACTGATGAGCCGCAGCGAGGAGATGGGCCTGCTGGGCGCGCTGCTGGCCGCCCGGCACGCCGGAGCGGGCGCGAACCTCAACCGCCTGCCGGAGGCGCACTTCACGGTGCAGGCGGTCGTCGCGACCCTGGAGGGCAGCGAGGGCCGCAGCGCCGAGGGCTACCGGACGGCACTGCGCGCCGCCACGGCGGAACTCGAGGAACACCAGGCGGGCAAGACCCGGCAGCTCGCCCAGGTGCTCAAGCACGGCCTGCAAGGGAGCTGACCGCCCGAACACTTCACCCGGCATGAAGGGCTGGACGGATAATGGCGTCGCCGCGCCGCGCTGGCCTGACGTACCCTGACGGCATGACTGCCGCCCCGCCCCTGCCGGCCTTCCTGCCCCTGACGCCCCGCTACTACCCGCGCGTGTGGGGCGGTGACCAGCTCGCGCCGCCCGCTCCGGACGGCACGCCGATCGGCGAGGCCTGGATCGCGGACGGGCAGAGCGTGGTAAGCGAAGGGCCGCAGGCCGGACGGACGGTCGCCGACCTGCTGGCCGCGCACCCGGACGAGCTGCTGGGACATGGCCTGGACGCCTCGGCGGGCTTTCCGCTGCTGATCAAACTGCTCGATCCCCGCGACTGGCTGAGCGTGCAGGTGCATCCCAACGACGAACAGGCCCGCGAGATGGTGGGATCGGGCGAGCGCGGCAAGACCGAGGCCTGGCACATCCTTCAGGCTGCGCCCGACGCGGAGTTGCTGGCCGGGGTGGTTCCGGGCACGACGCCGGACGTGCTGGCCGCCGCAATCCGCCACGGCAGCGACATCCTGGCGCTCTCGCAGCGGCGCCACGTGGTGGCCGGGGACACCATCTTCATTCCGGCGGGCACTCTGCACGCGCTGGGGCCGGGGCTGCTGCTGTACGAGGTGCAGCAGGCCTCGGACACCACCTACCGCGTGTACGACTGGGACCGGCCCGCGAGCGCCGGGCGCAGGCTGCACATCGAGGACTCCGTGCGCGTGACCGACCCGCGCAAACAGGGCGAGTTCCGGGCGGCACACGACACGCTGGGCCTGGGGGAACTGGTGGCGTGCGAGTACTTCACGCTGCGCGGCGTACCGGGCGAGCAGGCCCAGGACACCGCAGGCCGCTTCCAGATCGTCACGACTGTGGAGGGCTCCCTGACGCTGGAGGCGGGCCTGAACTCGCTGGAGCTGCCGCTGTACGCCACGGCCCTGGTGCCCGCGACCACCGGCCTGTACCACCTGAACGGCGAGGGCCGCGCCCTGGTTGCCCGCCCCGGCTGACGGCCACCACGCAAAGACGCTCCGGACATGATTCCCGGAGCGTCAGTAAGTTACGCGGTGGTCAGCGGCGTCCGCCACGGCCACGCGCGGGTTGCGGGCCGACCCGTCCGGCCCCGGTGCCCGCCGGGGCACTGCCAGCGCGTGAACTGCCGCTGGACTGGCCGCCGGAGCGTCCGGCACCCTGGCCCTGCTGCCCCTGGGCGCGCTGGCCGCTCTGTCCCTGACCCCTGGCCTGGCCCTGCCCGCGCGGCTGGTGCCCGCCGCCCTGACGGGCCACGCCACCGCCGCTGCCCTGGCCCTGTTTCTCCTGGATGGCGCGGTCGATCTGCGTTTCCTCGCGGCTCATGGGCGGGTGCAGGGCCTCGGGCAGGCCCCGGCGCACCGACTGCCATAGGCCCCGCTGCTCGGGAATCAGCAGCACCAGGTTCACGCCGGGCCGCCCGGCGCGCGCGGTGCGCCCGGAGCGGTGCACGTGATCCTCGGACGTCGAGGCGATGTCCATGTGGATCACCAAGCGCACTTCCGGCAGGTCGATCCCGCGCCCGGCGATGTCGGTGGCGACCAGCACGCGGGACTTGCCTTCACGCAGCAGCGTCATGGTGTGCTCGCGTTTCTTCTGGTCCATGTTGCCCTGGAGCGGACTGACGACCTCGCCGGCGAGAAGTTCGTTCAGGCGCTCGGCGCGGCGCTTGACGAGGGCCTTGGTGCGGCAGAAGATGACCACGCAGCCACCGGGTTTGCTCAGGGCGTCGCGGGCGTGGGTGGCGGCCACGTTCAGGACGTCGTCGCGTGTGGTGTTCAGCAGCAGGTGGGTCGCGCCGGTCGCGCCACCCATCACATCGCCTGCATTCGCGTCGGCGTCGGCGTGCCGGGCGGGGGCGATGTCGATGCGTTCGGGCCGCACCATGAAGCGCTCGGCCACCGAGCGGATCTCGGCCGGGAACGTCGCGGAGGCCATCGCGAGTTGCAGGTGCACGCCCCCATGCCCGGAGCCCGTCTGCGTCTGCGCGGCGCGCAGGATATCGCCGACATCGCGCAGGAAGCCCAGCGACAGCAGCTCGTCGGCCTCGTCCAGCACCACGTAGCGCAGGCCCGCGAGGCTGAGTTCATTGCGGGTGATCAGGTCTTTGAGGCGGCCGGGCGTCCCGGCGATCAGGCCCTTGCCGGTCGCTTCGCTGCGCGTCTGGCCGGGCGTGATGCCGCCCGTGATGCGCCCGGCGGGCATGCCGAGCTCGCGGGCCACGTCGCGGATCTGCACGGCCAGTTCGCGCGTGGGCGTCACGACCAGCACCTCGGGCCGCATGCCGCGCACGGCGCGCATGCCGATGCCGCGCGCCGCGGCCGGAATCAGGAAGGCCAGGGTCTTGCCGCTGCCGGTGCGGGCCGTGGTGATCACGTCGCGCCCGGCCAGCAGGGCGGGAATGGCGCCCTCCTGCACGGGGGTCGGGGTGCGGTCGCCCAGCATGGCGCGCCAGTCGCGCACGGCAGGAACGGAATCGGACGTGCGCTCCGGCTGGGAAGTGACTGGGTTGACAGAAGTCGGGCGGGAAGGCGTTCGGGTTGGGGTCATGGACATCCTGTGTGACGCCCGCAGGGGCGGGCCGCGCTGCGGCATTGGGTGAGAAGAAACGCGGTTCACACGACCACTCCGGTATGGAG
Source organism: Deinococcus sp. KSM4-11 (assembly GCF_004801415.1). Lineage (NCBI taxonomy): Bacteria > Thermotogati > Deinococcota > Deinococci > Deinococcales > Deinococcaceae > Deinococcus > Deinococcus sp. KSM4-11. The sequence goes on from NZ_SSNX01000003.1 coordinate 326,405, forward strand.
CGGCGGCGATCCGGCGTTCCGGCAGGGCCCTGCGGCGACCTGCCACGCCCCCCCATCATGCCCCAGATCTGATCCGTCGTACTGTTCCGGCGCGCGTGACGCCCGCAGCGGGGCCCGTCGACCGTCCCTGGCAGCAGCGTTCTGGCTGTGCCGGCCCACCCGCGGACGATCCTGCCGCCACGGGAGGTGCTGACCACGCCTGACCCGCCGCCTCCGGCAGGAGCGGGATACTGACGCTGTTCGCCCTGTTCCCCACGCCGCCCGCATCCGGGCCATTCTCAGGAAGGTGTACCCGCCGTGATTCCAGGCAGCGAGATCGACTTCACAGGTGCAGGCCGGTTCGCCGTTCTGTGCCACCCGCCGGGCCTTCAGCCGGATGTCATGGCCGCGCCGGCCGCCCGGTGAGCCGCCCGCCCCGCATCCTGGGCCTGATGACCGGCACCAGCGTGGACGGCATCGATGCCGTGCTGATCGAGCTGCCCGGCTGGCCGGAGTTCGGCACGGCCAGCCAGCCTCCGGCGCTCAGCGGGCCAGCGCCGCGCGTGACGGTGCTGGAGCACCGTTACACCCCATTCCAGGACGACCTGCGCCATGCCCTGCTGGCTGCCGGCCGGGACGAGGCGCGCACCAGCGAGATCACGCAGGCGCACTTCTGGCTGGGCGAGGTGCTCGCGGAGGCCGCCGCCGACCTGTCGGGAGAGGCCGACCTGATCGCCAGCCACGGTCAGACCATCCACCACATTCCCGCGCCGGACGCGGCGCGCGGCTGGCACACCCGCTCCACGCTTCAGATCGGCGAGGCGTCCATGATCGTCGAGCGAACCGGCAAGCCCGTGATCTCCGATTTCCGGCCGCCGGACATGGCCGCCGGCGGGCAGGGGGCGCCTCTGGTTCCGTTTGCCGACCGGATCACGTACGCCGAGGAGGGCGTACGGCGCGCTGTTCACAACCTGGGCGGGATCAGCAACCTGACCTACCTGCCGGGCCTGGACGGAGCGGGCGTGATCGCCTTCGATACCGGCCCCGCGAACGCCCTGATCGACGAGGCCGCCGGACTGTTCCACCAGCGCTTCGACCAGGGGGGCCGCATGGGCGCGCTGGGGCACGTCGCGGACACCCTGATCCGCTCGTGGCTGGACGATCCCTATCTGCTGGCCCCCCCACCCAAATCCACCGGGCGGGAACGCTGGAATTTGCAGGCGCTGCCGGGCGTGTTCGAACTGAATCCAGAGGACATCGCCGCGACCGTCACGGCGTTCAGTGCCCAGACGATCGCGCGGGCGTACCAGGAGTTCGTCGTGCCGCTGGGACTCGACGAGATCGTCGTGGCGGGCGGCGGAGCCCTGAACCCGACCCTGATGGCGCAACTCCGCTCGGCGCTGGCTCCAGTTCCCGTGGTGACCTTCGAGGAGCGCGGCTGGAACTCCGGCGCGCGCGAGGCCGCCGCCTTCGCTGTGCTCGGGTATTACGCGTTCCAGGGCTGGCCGAACACGCTGCCCGGCACGACTGGCGCGCGCCACGCGGTTATCGCCGGGAAACTCTCGCGTCCCAGCCCCACGCAACGGTGAACTGCACCCGTCCGGTAGCGGAAAGCCGCTTCCTTCCAAGCTGTCCCGAAGCACATCCGTGGTGGGAGAGTCGGGATTAGATGATGCCGATCATCGTCTTGGTCACGTCCAGCGCGGTCAGGTCGCCGGACTGCCACGCGCAGGTGCGGTTACGGCCCCTCTGCTTGGCGCGGTACAGGGCGACGTCAGCCTGACGCACGGCGGCGGGCGCGTCACCCGGCGCGACCAGGCTGACGCCGACGCTGATGGTGACCTCCAGGCCCGCCATGGGTCTGGCCTCGACCGCGCGTCGCAGGCGTTCCGCCACGGCCTGCGCCTGCTCGCGGTTCACGTGCCGGAGCATCACCGCGAACTCCTCACCGCCCAGCCGGTAGGCGCGGTCGTGGTGGCGCAGGCCGCCCTGCAGGGCGTGTCCGACCGCGCGCAGCACCTTGTCGCCGGCGGCGTGCCCGTGCGTGTCGTTCACGCGCTTGAAGTGGTCGATATCCACCGCGAGGATCGCGTCTCCCTGGTCGAGATTCCCGAGATCCTGGTCGAACTGCCGGCGGTTGGCGAGGCCGGTCAGGGGATCGAGGAGCGCCTGGGACTGCCAGCGCGAGGTGACCTTCAGCAGGCCCACGCGGTTCACGATCATGGCACTCAGGATCACGTATCCGGCAACGCCTATGAGCAGCACCGGCAGGTAGCCGCTGTGCATGAGGTCAGGGCCGCCTGGCAGCAGCAGTTGCGGCACACCGTTCACGGCCAGGGTCAGCGCAGCGGCCGGCCAGCGCAGGCGGCGCCTGCGTTCCGGCGGCGCCCGCCGCATCCCGGCGTGCAGGGCGGCGCCGCACAGCAGCATGGCCAGCACGCTGGGCACGCCCTGCAAGACCGAGTCCAGCGAGAGGGGGCCGCTGCCCAGCACCTGAACGGCCAGCATGGGGACGGCCACCACGGCGCCCGCGAGCGGCCCGAAGCGCAGCAATGAGAACACGACGGGCACGGCCCGCAGATCCACCGTCGGGCCGGAGGGCAGTACGGCCGGGAAGTGCATGAGCAGGACGCCCATCCCGCCGAGCACCGCCAGCCGCAGGAAGTACCAGCGGCCCGAGCGTTCGACCGGCCAGCGCTGGTAGGTCAGGCTCAGCAGATACCCGCAGGTGCACAGCACGCAGACAGTCAGGAACAGGGTGGTGAGCATGTCAGGCCCTCCGGAAAGTGGGGACGGGATGGAGGTCGTGGTGGAGGGTGGAGGTCAGCCGGGCGGCGCGCCCACCCACGCGAGCGCCGCGCTGCGGTCGAGCGGGCGGGAGAACAGGTAGCCCTGCCCGCTGCGGCAGCCCAGGGCGATCAGGTGGTTCCGCTGGGCGGGCGTCTCGATGCCCTCGGCGATCACCTGTACGCGTAACGCCTGCCCGAGCAGCAGCACGGTTCGAACCAGATCCGCGCTGACCTCGTCCTCACCGAGTTTCGCGATGAAGGCCCGGTCGACCTTCAGGGCGTCCACCGGGAAGCGGTGCAGGAACGCCAGGCTGGAGTGCCCCGTGCCGAAATCGTCGATCTGCACGCAGATGCCCAGGGCACGCAGTTCCCCCAGGGTGCGGGCGGCCTCGTCGATGTCCTCGACCAAGGCGCTCTCCGTGATTTCCAGGCCCAGCCGGGTGGGGGGCAGGCCGGTGCGGGCCAGCACGTCCCGCACCGTTCGCACGAAGGTCGCCCCCCGGAACTGCCGGGGAGAGACGTTCACCTGCACGCGGCACGCCCCGGGCACGCCGGCGAAGGTGCGGCAGGCGTCCTCCAGCACGAAGGCCCCGAGGCTGGAGATGACCTCCAGCTCCTCTGCCAGCGGAATGAAGTCCAGCGGGGAGACCACGCCCAGCGTCGGGTGCCGCCAGCGAACCAGGGCCTCCATGGCGGTGGTCTCGCCGCCCTCCAGGGCCACGATCGGCTGGTACACGACTTCCAGTTCCCCGCGCGCGGCCGCGTGCGGCAGGTGCGCTTCCAGGGTCAGCTGCCGCACGGCGTGGTCGTGCATGTCGGCGCTGAAGGTGGCGACGCCGTGGTGCGGGTCGCGTTTGGCGCGGTACATGCTCAGGTCGGCGTCGCGCAGGATGTCGGCGGGCGTGGCGTGCTGCGGCTCGCCCGGCGCGATGCCGATACTGACCGTGACGCGCACCGCGTGCCCGCGAAGCATGAACGGCTCGTCCAGCGCACGCAGCAGGCGCTGGGCGGCGGCCTGCACGTCCTCCAGGCCCGGCAGGCGCAGGCCGGTCATCAGCACGGCGAACTCGTCCCCGCCGAGGCGGCAGACCAGGTCACCCTGGCGCATGCTGGCGCGCAGCCGCTGGGCGAAGGCCTGCAGCAGCTCATCGCCGGCGCTGTGGCCCAGGCTGTCGTTCACGACCTTGAACCGGTTCATGTCGAGGTACAGCACCGCGTAGTCCGGCTGCCCGGACTGCCGGGCGCGGGCCATCTCGCGTTCCAGCGAGGCGTACAGCTGCGCGCGGTTGGTGAGGCGCGTCAGGCTGTCGTGCGTGGCGGCCCACTCCAGTTCCTCCTGATCGCGTTGCCGCTGCGTGACATCGCGCGAGCACGAGAGGTACACGCCGGACTCGTCGCCCGCGATCCGGGTGATGGTCGTGTCCAGCCAGACCCGATGCCCGGCGCGGTGGTTGGTTTGCCAGCGTCGCGTTTCGAAGGAGGTGCGGGTGCCCTGGGCCAGTTCGTGGGCAGCCTCGGGCGTCAGGACGATCCACGGCGTGTGGCCCAGCAGTTCCTCGGGCGCGTAGCCGAGCACACTCTGGACACTGGGGCTGATGTACGTCAGGGAGCCATCCGGGGCATGCAGGCACACCAAGTCCGTGGTGTGCTCGGCCAGCAGGCGGTAGGTGGCCTCCTGCGCCCTCGCCCGCTCGTGCAGGTGGTGGCGTTCCAGCGCCTGCTGCAGGTACCCGGCCACCGACTCGATGATCTCCCGATCCCACGCCTGCAGCGGCGCATGATCCCGCAGCGTCTCCACGTTCACGGCGCCGATCACCTGCCCGGCGATCACCAGCGGCACGCACAGCTCGGACGTGACCGTGTCTTCAGCGCGCAGCACGTCCGGGTCGTGTGCGGCGTCCTGGAGCCACTGCACCTGCCCGGTGCGGCAGCAGCGGCCCATCACGCCCCGCGCCAGCGGAATGCGGTCAATGACCCGCGCGTAGCCGATCTGGTGCTCCAGGACGGCCTCGTCGCCACGCACCGTGTACGCGCTCACGTGCGAGTACCCGAAGGTGCGGCTCAGGCCCTCCACGACCGCGCGGATGGCGGCTCCCTCGTCGGCTGCGCGGTCGAAGGAGGTGCGCAGGTCATGTAGCAGGCCCAGGGCCAGCCGCTGGCGTTCCGTCTCGGCCTGCACCCGGCGGCGCTCGAGCGCGCGACCCAGCCAGACGCCCAGCGTCAGCAGGGGCCTCAGGTCGCGCACCCCCAGCCGCCGGCCGACGCTCTCCACGTTCAGCGCCGCCACGACCCGTCCGGCGTCGAACAGCGGAACGCAGATCTCGCTCACCACGCCCGGATGCATGGGGTAGTAGTCGGGGTTCGTGGTCACGTCCTCGATCAGGGCGGCGTGACCGCTGCGGATCACCTGACCGGCCACGCCCGCGCCCAGCGGGAAGTGCTGGATCCACTCGCCCTGACCCGCGACCTCGCGCAGGCTCAGCACCTCGCCATTCACCAGGCCGATACCGACGTGCTCGACTTCCAGCAGGTCGTGCACCGCGTCGATCACCTTCTGGAACAGCGTGTTCTGTTCGGTCGCCACGTCCAGGGCGCGCAGGGCGCGATCCAGCAGGGCCAGTTCCCGGCGGTCCGCCGCCGCCGCCTCTACCAGTTCCAGCGCGGTCAGCTGGGCGCACAGGGGGGGCAGAAGGCCAGTCAGGACGGCCCGGATGCACGGCGCCTCTGAGCTGGGCACGTCCAGGTGCAGTTCGACCCCTCCGGTCACGCCGTCCGATCCCGGCATGTTCAGGACTTCCTGAACTGTCAGGAGGTCGTCGTGACCCACACCGGGCGCCGCATGTAGGGCTGCCCACACCCGCCTCTGGCCGTCATGGCCGCGGCGGTACAGCCGCGCCCCCAGAACCGTCGGCAGGCGGCTCAGCAGCGTGGCCAGCGCCGCAGCCACGTCCCCGCCCGCCAGGACAGCATCCGGATCATGGGGGAAACGGTTGGGAAGCTGGGGGGCGATGGGCACGGCGGTCATGGAATGCGTCAGGCTAGAGCGCCGCGTCTGTCAGTGACCTTTCGGCCAGCCGCCGCGATGTGAGATTCCCGCGTTCCGAGGGCCCCGCCGTGGGTTCACGCTTCGGGGGCCAGTGTCACTGCAGGCGGCGGGTATAGCGTTGGGACAGGCCCAGACTGCCCAGCAGCAGCAGGCCGGCCAGGGCACCGACGATCCCGGAGACCTCGCGCCACTCCATCTTCCACGCCAGGGAGCGGCCCATCTCCCGGTACACCGAGCTGAGCTGAGACGCCGAACGCGCCTCGTAGTAGCGCCCGCCGGTGGTCGTGGCGATCTGCTGCAGGGTGGCGGCGTCCAGGCTTCTGCCGGGCGGATTCCAGCGGTCGCTGCGCAGCGATTCGCCGGCCGTACCTAGCCCGACGGTGTACACCTTGATGCCGGAGGTCTTGACACGGGAGGCCGCCTGGAGCGGGTCGACGCCGCTGTTGTTGCGGCCGTCCGACAGCAGCACGATGGCAGCGGCGGGTTTCTGATCCGCCGTGGGCGCCCTGGCTGTCCCGTCGACCAGGGCGTTCAGGGCTTCAAGGAGGCCGTCGCCAATGGCAGTGCTGGAGCCCAGCGTGAGACCGTCGATGGCCGCCAGCACCTGCTCATGGCGGCTGGTGGGCGGCGCATTCAGCAGGGACGACCCGGCGAAGGAGGCCAGGCCCACCCGCGTGCCGGCCGGCAGGGATTTCACGAACGACCGGGCGGCCTGCTGGGCGGCCACGAAGCGGCTGGGTTCGATGTCCTGGGCGCGCATGGAGCGGGAGACGTCCAGCACCAGCATGATGGCCGTGCGGTCGTCCGGCAGCGGCACGGCGGCCTGGGGACGGCTCACCGCCAGCAGGGCCAGCCCCACCGCCCCCAGGTACAGTGCCGAGGGCAAGTGCCGCCGGACGGGATGCGGGCGGCCCTGGGCGCGGGCCAGCAGCGCCAGATCCGGGTGGATGGCGGCGGCCCGCGCGGGCTTCGGCAGGCCGCGCAGGTAGATCCAGACCAGTGGGGGCAGGAGGACGAGCAGGGCCAGGGCCCACGGCCAGATGAACATCACGGGATCCTCCGGTGCCACCTGAAGCCCAGCCCGCCGCCCACGATCAGCAGGAGGGCGGCCAGCCCAGCGAGGGGCGCGCTCAGGGTCAGGGGCGTGGTCGTCCAGCGGATCGCAGTGCCCAGGCTGCGGGAGATCCCCTGCAGTTCGCCGGGGTCGGGCGTGTCGAGGAATTCGCCGCTCGTGAGCTGGGAGAGCCGCTGGAGGCCCCGGCTGTCGAAGGGCACGAACACCATCTGCCCCCCGATCTGGCTCACGGCGCCGCCTTCACGGCCCAGCGCCACGGCGTACACCTTCACGTCGTACATCGAGGCGAAGCGCGCGGCGATCAGCGGACTGCCCCCCCGGTTGGAGATCCCGTCCGAGAGCAGCAGCACCGCGCCGGGCGGAAACGGGCCCTGCGGGGCGGCGCCGCTCCCGGAAGATGTGCCCTCCAGTTCGGGCGGGGGCGTGGCCGCTTCCCGGCCCGGCAGGGCCCGCACGGCGCTTACCAGTGCCCCGGCCAGCGAGGTCGCCTGGGCGGGCTTCACGCGCGCCAGGGCGTCCAGCACGGCCCGCCGGTCTGTGGTGGGCGCCACCAGCACCGCCGCGCGATCCGAGAAGGTCAGGAACCCGATGTGCGTGGACGACGGGGACAGGCGCAGGAATTCCCGGATGACACCCTGGGCGGCGGCCAGCCGGGTCGGGCGGACATCGTCGGCCAGCATGGACCGCGAGGTGTCGAGCGCGATCATCACGGCAGCCTGGTTGGAGGGCAGCCGCACCGGCGCGACCGGCTGCGCGGCGCCCAGCAGCAGCAGGCCCAGCGCGCCCAGTTGCAGCGCCTGCGGCCAGCGGGTCTGCCGGGGCGCCGCGTCATGGAGGGCAGCCCCGAGCAGCGCCGGGTCGGCGTATGCGCGCCGCCGCCGGTCACGCTGGCGGGCCCAGACCCGCAGGGCCACGAGGGCCACCGGCAGCAGCACGAGCAGCCACAGCAGCAGCGGTGCGTCGAAGGTCATGGCCGCCGCCCCCGGCGGGCCGACACGAAGCGCAGCAGCGGCCCGACCGGATCACGTTCGGTTCCTAGGTCGAGGAGATCCACCCGCGCCGCCCGCAGGGCCCGGCGCAGCGCACTGTCACGTTCCTCCACCAGCCGGGCGTGCGCGGCGCGCACCTGCGGACTGGAGGTGTCCAGCCACAGTTCCTCGCCGGTCTCCGGATCGCGGACACGCAGGCCGCCCACATCCGGCAGCGCCCGCTCGACCGGGTCGGAGATGCGCACGGCCACCACGTCGTGCCGCTGCGCCAACCGTCCCAGGGCGCCGGTCCAGCCACGGCCACCGGGCGGCACCGCCTCCAGGAAATCGGAGACCACGAAGACCAGCGAGCGGCGGCGCATCAGGTGGCCGGCGGTCGTCAGGGCCGCTTCCAGGGTCGTGCGGTCGCCTGAAACCGGGCCGGGCGCGGCCTGGCGGGACAGCAGGGCCATCACGGCCAGCGCCTGCGCCCGCCCGTGGCGGGGCGTGGCCATCCCGGCGGCCGGGCCGAAGGTGAGCGCGCCGAGCCGGTCGCCGTGGCGGGTGACGATCAGGGCCGCCACCCCAGCGAATTCCCGCGCCAGATCCTGCTTGAGCACGCGGCGGGTGCCGAAGTTCATCGACGCGGACGTGTCGACGAGCAGCCAGGTGGTCAGCTCGCGCTCCTCCTGGTACTGCCGCACGTGCAGCCGCCCACTGCGCGCGGTCACGTTCCAGTCGATGCGGCGCACCTCGTCGCCCGGCTGGTACTCGCGCACCTCGGCAAGGTCCAGGCTGGGGCCGTAGAACAGCCCCCGGTAATCGCCGAACAGAAACCCGTCCAGGCGACGCACCACCTTGAATTCCAGCCTTCGCAGCAACTGTGCCGGCAGTTCCGGCGGCGGCCGCACCTCGGCGCGGGGCGGGGGGGGCACCGGGCGGGCCGGGCGGCGTCTAAGAAAGGTCATCTCGTGGCCCGTCCGGCGGGCGGGTGCCGTGCGGGTCGCCCATGTGCACGCGCGGCAGGGGCACGGCGGCGATCACGCGGGTCACGAGGTCTTCGAGCCGGATCTCCTCGGCCATGCCCTCATACGACGGAATGATGCGGTGGCGCAGCACCTCCGGAGCGAGGTCACGCACGTCCTCGGGCAGCACGTACTCGCGGCCTCGCACGATGGCGAGCGCCTTGGCCCCCAGGATCAGGTTCACGCTGCCGCGCGGACTGGCCCCGTACGCGACCGCGCGTTGCAGGTCCGGCAGGCCCACGTCGGCGGGGGAACGCGTCGCCCGCGCCAGGGTCACCGCGTACTCGATCACGGCCGGGGGCACGTACACCTGGTCGGCCATGGCCTGCAAGGCCCGCAGTTCCTCCCCGGACAGCTGCTCCGTGATGGCCGGGAACGTCTGCGACACCCGCTCCACGATGGTGATTTCCTCGTGGACACCCGGATAGCTGATGATCACCTTGAACATGAAGCGATCGACCTGCGCTTCCGGCAGGAAGTACGTGCCCTCCGACTCGATGGGGTTCTGCGTGGCGAGCACCAGGAACGGATCGGGCAGCCGGAAGGTCTGGGTGCCGATCGTGACCTGCCGCTCCTGCATGGCCTCCAGCAGCGCCGACTGGATCTTCGCGGGCGCGCGGTTGATCTCGTCGGCCAGGATCAGCTGGGCGAACACCGGCCCCAGTTCGACCTGAAACTCACCCGTCTGCTGGTTGTAGATGCGCGTCCCGATCAGGTCGGCAGGCACGAGGTCCGGCGTGAACTGAATGCGTTTGAAGGTGGCCCCGATGGCCTGCGCGGTCGTCTGGATCGTGAGGGTCTTGGCCAGCCCCGGTACGCCCTCGACCAGCACATGCCCCCGGGCGAGCAGCGCCACCAGCAGCCGCTCCAGCAGCAGATCCTGCCCGACGATCACCTTCTTGACCTCGAACAGCAGCGTGCGCAGACGGGCGGCAGCCTGAGTGACCGCCTCCGGCGGCAGCGGCGTCAGGGGAGCAGCGTCGGGGATCACGACCTGATCTCCGGCCCGGGGAACTGCGGCGCGTCCGGCGCGGGCGCCTGCGGAGGCTGCACCGGGAACAGTTCGCTGTCACCGTTCGGGGTGTTGCCGCCAGGGGCCGTGCCCGGCTCCATGCGGTAGAACTGCCCGTCCTTGAACATCAGCACCGTGCACTCTCCTTGACCCGGCGCCTGCCCGGGCTGTTGCGGTCCGGTTCCGGGCTGCTGGCCGGGGCCGGGCGTGAGGGGAATCACTTCGCGGGGATCGCTGTTCATGGGGTCAACCGGCACAGGATCGTCGTGCGCCTGATCCACGATGGATCGCCACACCGACGCGGCGCCCGGAACTGTCGCTCCAGGCACCCCGGCCCGGCCCAGCGCGAACCCCACCCCCAGCGCACCGAGGGCCAGCACCACCGGCCACCCCTTCACGGTGTAGTCCAGAGGGAAAGGAGGAAATACACCTGAGGCCGACAGTCTGAAGCGGTCACGCCAATCTCCCGGGTGAGTGAGAACGTCCGCCCACTGTACGCCTTCCGGAATCCGAAGAAAGTGCTCCAAGAAATCCGCAGCTCGACAGGCGGCGCCGGGGTTGATTGAGGCACAGGCCTGAAAAAGATCGACCACTGGGCTGCGTGGAGGGCTTGGCGGTCGAGGGGCGACGACCGCCTTCGAGTTCGATGTGTACCCGCTCGACCCGGACGTGATGTTCGCCATGGTGTTCTAGCCAGCGCACGGCCACTCGTTCGCTATGCGGGCCGCCCTGTACGCTGGGTATGTTGCCGCCGGTGAGCTGCGGAGCATCTGGTGGCTCTGAGTGGTGTCCAGCCGTTCTCCCAGTTGCAGCAGAAATCTCCGTCCGGCCGCCAGTCTGACTGGACGTCTGCGTACTCGACCGCCCTGCCGGACGAGGCGCTAATGCTGACCACCCTGGCCGCCCGCAGCCCATCACCGCTGTCGACCATGGACTTGTGGCGCCTGGGAGGCACACTCGACCGTATGCCCGTGAAGGCCGGCGCCTACTCCATGTACCTATTGGGCTTCGAGGCGAACTGGGACGAACCTGATTTGGAGACGTGCGCCCGCAATATTGCGTGGATCCGTGGGTGTCTGGAGGCGTTCGCACCGTGCTTTAGGGGCGGCACGTACCTGAATTTCCCCGGCATCGAGGAGGACGTGCTTGCCCAGGCTCCATCCGAGCCGCATCTGCAACGCTTGAAGGCCGTGCGCGAGCAATGCGATTCCGACTACCTGTTCAGGAGGCAGGAAGACAAGGCCATTAGGGCGGCCTCACGATCCCAGAGGACAGGCCGGTGGCAACGCCACTGTCTTGAAACATGGCCGTAAGAGCGCCTGCTTCCAACGGAAGCACCTGCTGACGAAGCCCGTGGTGTACTCGCTCTATAACTCAAAATCCATCGCCCCACACTTAGGTTCAATCGTCCAGGGCATCGACGAAGCCCGCTTCCGTCGTGGCCCTGACCTCCTCGAGGGTGCTGCCCGGCATCACTTCGGTCAGCGTGAGCTGCCCCTGTCGGAACGCGAACACAGCCTTGTCGGTGATCACCATGTCCACCGCGCCGCGGGCCGTCAGCGGCAGCGTGCACGCCGAAACGACTTTCGGCGTGCCATCCGGATCGGTGTGCGTCATCAGCACGATCAACCGCCTCGCGCCCGACGCCAGATCCATCGCGCCCCCCACCCCCAGCAGCGGTTTGCCCGGCACCGCCCAGTTGGCCAGATTCGCGTGGGCATCGACCTGCAGGCCACCCATCACGGCCACGTCCACGTGGCCGCCCCGGATCATCCCGAAACTCTCGGCCGAGTCGAAGTAACTCGCCCCCGGCAGCGCCGTCACCGGACTCTTCCCCGCGTTCACGGGATAGTCGAGGGCGCCGCCGTCCTCCGGGGCTGGTCCCACGCCCAGCATGCCGTTCTCGGTGTGCAGGTTGAGCCCCAGGTCGGGGGTCATCAGGTCGGCGACCAGCGTGGGAATGCCGATGCCGAGGTTCACGACGTCACCGGGATGGAGTTCGGCCATGGCCCGTCGGGCCATGGCCAGGCGGGCCTCATCCACCTTCCTGGCACTGCCCTTCACATCGGCGCTGCTGCCCAGATCATCCACTGTCAGGGTGGCCTGCACCAGGTAATCGACGTACAGGCCCGGCGTATGGACGTGCTCCGGGGAGATCGTCCCGACCGGGACGATCTCCTCGACCTCGGCGATCACGAGGTCGGCGGCGGTCGCCATCGCGCGGTTGAAGTTCTGTTCGGTCAGGCGGTACTGCAGGTTGCCGGCGGTGTCCGCCCGCCACGCGCGGATGAAGGCCACGTCCCCGCGCAACGCGGGGACGAACACCATCTCCCGTCCATTCAGCACCCGGACATCGGCCTCGCCCGCAATCACGGTGCCAGCGGCCGTGGGCGTGTAGAACCCGCCGATCCCGGCCCCACCCGCCCGCAGCGCTTCGGCCAGGGTGCCCTGGGGAATGAGCTGCACCTCCAGGCGGCCGTCCTGGGCCGCCTGCACTGCCTCGCGGTTGGACGTGAAGAACGACCCGATGGCCTTGTTGAGCTGCCCGTTGCGGAGCAGCCGCCCACCACTGAGTCCGGGTTCCCCGACATTGTTCCCCACGAAGGTCAGATCTCGCACCGAGGTCTCCGCCAACGCGTGGACGAGATGGACGGGGGTGCCCGTCATCCCGAAGCCGCCCACCAGCAAGGTCTGGCCGGGCTTCACAAGGGCTGCTGCGTCCTGTGCGGTGATCACTGGAACAGTCTTCATCCTTCGATCCTTTCGATAATCGCCGCCTCGCCCTGGCCGACGCCCACGCACAAGGTGGCCAGACCGTAGCGTCCGCCGGTGCGGGCGAGTTCGTGCGTGAGGGCCACGACCAGCCGCGCTCCACTCATGCCCAGCGGGTGCCCCAGGGCAACCGCGCCGCCGTTCACGTTTACTCGGGAGGCATCCAGTCCCAGTTCCCGGATGCACGCGAGGGCCTGAGCGGCGAACGCCTCATTCAGCTCGATCAGGTCGAGGTCGCCGACGCTCAGGCCGGTGCGCTCCAGCACCTTGCGCGTGGCGGGAATGGGGCCGAGCCCCATCACGCGCGCCTCCACTCCCGCCGCCGCACCGCCCACCCAGCGGGCCAGGGGCGTGATTCCCAACTCGCGCGCCTTCGAGGCGCTCATGAGCACCAGGGCCGCTGCCCCGTCGTTCAGGCCGCTGGCGTTCCCGGCCGTGACCGTGCCCCCCTTCCGGAACGCCGGTTTCAGCCCGGCCAGGGTCGCCTCGTCCGTGGCGAGGGTGTAGGTGTCGCCCGCCTTGGCCATGCGCGGATGCTCGTCGGTATCGAACAGCGTGGTGCCCTTCCGCCCTTTGATCTGAACCGGCACGATCTGGTCAGTGAAGTGCCCGGCGTTGATGGCGGCCACGGCCTTGCGCTGGCTCTCCAGCGCGAAGGCGTCCTGATCCGCGCGGGTGATCTCTCCGCCGACGTACGCTCCCTGTCGGCTGCGCTCGACGATGTTCTCGGCCGTCTCCCCCATCGCTTCCAGCGGGAACAGGGCTTCCATAGCGGGGTTCGGATAGCGCCAGCCCAGCGTGGTGTCGTACGCCGTGACGTTCCCGGTCGCGAAGGCCGTTCCTCCTTTCGGCAGGCTCAGGGGGGCGCGGGTCATGCTCTCCACCCCCCCAGCGACGTACACGTCGCCGTCCCCGTTCCGGATGGCGCGGGCCGCCGTGTTGACCGCGGAGAGACCCGAGGCGCACAGGCGGTTCACCGTCAGACCCGCTGCGCTGTCCGGCAGGCCCGCCAACAGGCCCGCCATGCGGGCGACGTTGCGGTTGTCCTCACCGGCCTGGTTCGCGCAACCCAGGATGACCTCCTCGATCTGGTCGGCCGGCACTCCGGCGCGGGCCACCGCCTCACGGATCACCAGGGCGGCGAGGTCATCGGGACGAACGGTGGACAGGCTGCCGCGGATCGTGCCGATCGGCGTCCGCAAGGCGGACACGATCACGACATCCCGGTCGGCAAGGTCGGCGGCGTGGAGGGCGGGTCTGGATGAGGTCATGGTTCGGTGCTCCTTGGTTCCGCTGTGTGCGTGCGTGGAAGGCGGTCGATCAGAAGGTACGTGACGCCCGAGTAGTCTGCCTCGGTCAGCGGGAGCGCCTGGCCGGGAGCGGTTCCAGCGCCGTCGAGAACGTCTGGCCCCGTTGGACAGTTCGGCGGCCACGTCGCGTTCGATTCCTAGGTGCTGGAGGGTATTCGACGTGTTCCCCATTCCGTATGGAGTCCGTTCGAGACCAATCTCGACGATCTGGCCGCAGCGTGCCAAACAGGCGCAGCCCTACACAAGGAAAATCCCGCCTTGCGGCGGGGGTTCTGTGGTGTGGCTGAAAGGCTCTGTGCTCCTGGCCGACGAATCCGTGGACAGAATGGACGGGATCAAACTAATCCGTCGGCCCGCTCTCAGCCCTGTCTGTCACGGGCCTTGCTGGCATTCACAGGGGAATGATCAGCTCGGCGAGGCCACGGGGGTAGAGACTGAGACGCTCACTTCCGTCCGCCGTGACCAGCACCGTATCGGAGTGTCGGAAGCCGGCCAGACCGGGAACGTACAGGCCCGGCTCGATGGAGAAGATCATGCCCGGCTCGATGACGGTGTGGTCGTCGAGGTCGAGGAACGGGTGCTCGTGGCCCTCCAGGCCGAAGGCGTGCCCGGTGTGATGCCGCACCAGCCGGGTCATGTCGAGGGTGTCCTCGATGTACCCGCGTACGTCGGCCTCGACCTGCGCGCAGGTGCGGCCGGGACGCAGTGCGGAGAGGCCGGCGTCCTGCGCGCCGAGCATGGCGGCGAAGTACCGCTCGAAGTCAGGGGTGGGGTTGCCCACGTGCATGGTGCGCTCGAGCTCGCTCTCGTAGCCGCCCACGACGCCGTAGGCACCGGTGACGAGGACGTCTCCCGGCTCCACGCCCACGTTGCGGTGCAGGCCGTGCGGGTGGGCAGTGTTGGCGCCGCCGATGAACATGGTGTTGGCGGGCAGTCCCTCGCGGGACTTGGGCACGTAGCGGTCGCCGAGCGCCGCCAGCATCTCACGGGTCGCCTGGAGGCTGGCGGTGTGCGACACGACGAGTTCGTTGACGCCCGGCGCGATGGCGTCCTGCATCAGCCGGTGGGCGTGGTCGCCCCAGCGGCATGCTTCACGGATCAGGGCGATCTCCGCCGGGCTCTTGACCATGCGCTGGTCATCAATGAGGGCCAGGCCGTCCGCGACCGGCTGCCCGAGCAGCGCGGAGAGCGCCGGCCCCCGGTACCCCCAGCGGTTCTCGTAGCCGTCGTGGTCGGCGGCGATGCGCCCCTGTGTGTGGTGGGCGCGCAGATGGTCGGCCAGCACGCTCAGCGGGTGACGCCCGCTGCCGCCACCCGGATATTCGGGGTAGGTCAGGGGCGAGGGCAGATCCGGGCACTGGTGGGCGAAGTGGTCGCCCTCCAGTTCGGGCAGCAGCACGGTCACGTCGCCCGTGGCGGTCAGCACCACGCCGACCGGCCGCTCCGTGGCCGCGAAGTGGAAGCCCGTGAGGTACGCGACGCGCACCGGGCCGAACACGCAGATGACGTCGAGCTCCGCGCCGTGCAGCCGCGCCGCGAGCCGTTCGCGCCGCTGGGCGTGTTCCGCCCGCGTGATTTCCAGTCGGGTCGCCGCCGTCATGTGCGGTGCGCCTCGGGCTCGTCCTGGGGTTGCAGGATCAGTTCACTCGCGGCGCGGTCGGCCACCTGCTGCACGCAGGAGGCGAGTTCCGGCACGCGTTCCCGCAGCACGCGGCCGCTGGAGCCGGCGATGCCCACCGCCGCGATGACCTTGCCGGCGCCGTTGAGGATCGGCGCGGACAGGCAGCGCACGCCGATCTCGCGTTCCTCGTCATCCACGGCGTAGCCCTGCTCGCGCACGACCTGGAGGGCCGCGTCGAGGTCGTCGGCGCTGGTGATCGTGTGCGGCGTCCGGGGCCGCAGGCCGGTCTTGTGGATGATGTCGCTGACCCGGGCGGGCGGCAGGTCGGCCAGGAACAGCTTGCCCACGTCGCTGCAGTACAGCGGCGCGATGGAGCCCGGCGTGGTGAACATGCGCACCATGCTCAGGGGCTCGAGCTGGCTGAGGTACATGGCGCTGGTGCCGTAGAGCTCGGCCAGGTGGGCGGTCTCCCCGGTCAGGTCGACGAGGTCCTGCAGGTAGGGCCGCACGCGCCGCACCAGGTCGTACCGCAGGTACAGCGACCGACTGATCTCGACGATCTCCGGGCCGATGTCGTAGCGCTTGGTGCTGTGATCCTGGTGGATGTACCCGTTGGCCGTCAGGGTCTGCACGATGCGGTGGATGGTGCTGGGGGCGAGGCCGGCGGCCTGGGAGAGTTCGGCGATGCTCAGGGGCCGCTGGGCGTCCACGATGGTGTTGATGAGGGTCAGGGCGCGCTCGATGCTCTGGACGTTTTCACTCATGTCGGCTCGACCTCAGGCCTGGAACATCATGAGGCTCCGCGGCGAGTGCATCTGGCCGTACAGGGTCTCGATGAAGGCCGCCCGCTGCTCCGGACGGATCCGTTCGCGCACCGAGCGCACGGCCTCGTCGCCGTGCCAGTACGAGGCGATGAAGGGCCCCCGGAAGCTGTAGCTGGCAAAACGGATGCGGCCGTCGATCCACACGGGCTGCCCGAAGCTGGAGGCCTCCAGGAACGCGCGCACCCGCTCCTCGCTCCAGCCCGCGCCCATCTGGTACCACGCGGCGCTGGTGGCGGTCGAGGATCTCAGGCGCCGCAGCGTCATGTGAATGGCGTCGTTGGTGTCCTCGACCCAGTCGATCAGGTGCACGCCCTGGTCGCCGATGCCCTCCTGCACGCAGCCGGTGACGGCGTTGGCGGTGCACAGCAGGACGTCGGCGGTGCTCTCGCCGCGCTCGGCCGCGCTCTTGGTGTACAGGAGCTGCGTCGAGTGGCCGGGGAACACCTCATGGCACACCAGGTGCTTGAGGGCCGAGCGCGTGAAGTTCAGGTCGACGTTCAGATCCATCTGCCCGGCGTTGAAGTTGCAGCGGGCGGTGAAGGGCACGCCGCGCACCTCGTTCAGCGCCATGGTGTAGTCGCCGGTGGGGTAGATCAGGGCGTCGGTGCGGCTCTGCGCCTCGCGCATCAGGGCCGTGAAGGTCGCCCCGAGCTCGCCTGCCGCGATGGCCCCGTCGGCTTCCCAGCGGTGGACGCGCTCGCCGAGGGTGCCCTCGCGGTACCCGGCCTGCTGCAGCAGCGTGTCGATGGTGGCCTGCAGGTCGTGGATCACGTCGTCACTGACCGGCTCGGCCGGCACGCCGACGAGCTGCTCGAGCTTCTCCTTGAAACTCAGTTCCTCACCCTCGAAGAGCCGGGCGGCCGTGCGCAACGACCGCAGCATGTCTTCCAGGAAGGCGCGCCGCGGGCCGGCACCGAGCTGGAGCGTGGCACTGTCGAGGGCGGCCAGCTCGGTGTGCACCTCTTCCCAGTCCTGGTAGGCCGGCGCCGGTACCAGATCCTGGCCGAGATAGATCGGGACGAGCCCCTCGCTGTCCAGCACGCCGTGGCCGCGGGAGAGCCGGCGCTCGAGCTGATCCATGCCGATGGTGAGCGCCGTGAGTCGCTGGCCGAGTTCCTGATCCTGAACCGTGATGTCTTGCGTGGGCATTGTGACCTCCTCCGAGAGCGTAGCGCAAATTCCGCATCGTGGAACCATAGACCCAGCCCGCCATTCCGCATCGTGAAATCAGTCACGCATTTTGCTGTTGACTTGCTCTGGTACAGTCCTTACAATCCAGGCGTTCAACAAGAATTGCGTCGGCCCAGTGGAGATTGATCATCACCCCGTTTATGGAGGTTGCATCATGACTCGGAACATCCGTACCCCGCATTCCGCATCCCGAAACGTCCTCCGCACCGCTGTCGCGAGCCTCATTCTGCTAGGCGGAATGGCAGCCGCGCAGCAGCGTGGCGGCACCCTCACGGTCGGCCTCGGCTACGACATCGACACCCTGAACGTGTACTCCACCGGCTTCCTCGGCGACGTCCAGGCGGCCGTCGTCGAGGGTCTGGTCGCGCCCGACGCCAAGGCGAACTACGTTCCGGTGCTGGCCACGCAGGTGCCCACCGTGCGCAACGGCGGCATCAAGATCGCGCCGGACGGCAAGACCATGACCGTCACGTACCGCCTGCGCCCCGGCTTGAAGTGGTCGGACGGCGTGCCCATGACCTCCGAGGACGTGAAATTCACGTGGGAAGCGGTCAAGAACCCCAAGTTCATCGCGGAGAGCAAGGACGGCACCGAGGACATCTCCTCGATCGACACGCCCAACGCCACCACCGTCGTCGTGAACTACAAGCGCGTCGCCCCGGACTTCATGAGCACGCTGTTCACCTTCGGGATCTTCCCCAAGCACACGCTCGACGGCAAGGATCTGAACACCGACGCCTACAACGAAAAACCGCTCGGCACCGGCCCCTTCATGGTCAAGGAATTCAAGCGCGGCCAGTACGTGATCCTGGAACGCAACCCGTACTACTGGCGCAAGGACAGCAAGGGCGTGCAGCTCCCGTACCTCGACGGCATGATCTTCAAGATCATTCCCGACAGCAACACGCTGGTCACGCAGGTGCGCACCGGTGAAGTGCAGCTCGCCTACGGCATTCCCTACTCGC
This sequence comes from Deinococcus sp. KSM4-11, assembly GCF_004801415.1. NCBI lineage: Bacteria > Thermotogati > Deinococcota > Deinococci > Deinococcales > Deinococcaceae > Deinococcus > Deinococcus sp. KSM4-11. The sequence goes on from NZ_SSNX01000003.1 coordinate 344,982, forward strand.
AGGTCACGCAGCTCGACGGCGTGCCCGGCGTGAAGATCGTCAAGAACAACGTCCTGAGCTGGCAGCACCTGGACTTCAACCTCAAGACCATCGACGCCTTCAAGGATGTCAACGTCCGCAAGGCCTTCGCCTACGCGATCAACAAGGCGGCCGTGAGCAAGGCGCTGGGCGGCTACCCCACGCCGATCAACACCGTGGTCGTGCCGGTGTTCTCCTACACCAACCCCGCCGTGCCCAAGTACGACTACAACCTCGCGCGCGCCCAGCAGCTGCTCGACGCGGCCGGGTGGAAGGTCGGCTCCGACGGCGTGCGCGCCAAGGATGGCAAGCGCCTGAGCTTCAAGATCATGGCGCAGGCCGGCCGCTCCACCGACGAGGACGCCGAGCAGGTCATCATCGCGTCCCTGAAGCAGGCGGGCATCGAACTCCAGCCCGACAACAAGTCCGGCGTGGCCTTCCGCGACGCGCGCTACAAGGGCAACTACGACCTGTTCTACGGCGGCTGGATCACCTCGGCCGATCCCACCTACAGCGTGTTCTTCGGCAGCAAGGGCGTGAACAACGGCCAGGGCTACGCCAGCGCCAAGATCGACGCGCTCTTGGCCCGCGCCGAGAGCACCCTCGACCCGGCGCAGCGCACCGCCGCCCTGCGCGAGTTCCAGACGGAACTCATGACGGATCTGCCCAGCATTCCCGTGACCAGCAACCCCTCGATGATCGCCGTGACGGAGAAGCTCGGCGGGTTTGTGCCCAACCCGACGAACATGACCAACTTCGTGAACACCAGCGGCTGGTACCTGAACAAGTGAGGGCGGGCGGGTCATGCCCGCCCCTCCATTCGGAGTTCCTGTGAACGCGACTCACCTCCTCAAACGGCTCCTCGGGACGCTCCCCCTGCTGCTCGGGGTGTCGCTCCTGCTGTTCGGCGTGCTGCACCTGGCGCCCGGGGGGCCGCTCGACGTCTACGCCGACAATCCCTCGGTGAGCCCCGAGGCGCTCGCGCAGATGCGGACGGCCTTCGGGCTCGACCAGCCGCTGCCCGTGCAGTACGTGTCGTGGGTCACCGCGTTCTTCACCGGCGAGTGGGGCTACTCCATCCGCACGGCGCGGCCGGTCACGCAGGAGATCGCCGAGCGGATCGTGCCGACCCTGATCCTGGGCGGCACCAGCTTCGTGCTCTCGCTGCTGATCGCGCTGCCGCTCGGCATCGTGAGCGCCGTGCGCCGTTACAGCGGCGTGGACTACGTGATCACCTTCCTGTCGTTCCTGGGCGTGAGCATGCCGGTGTTCTGGCTGGCGCTGATGCTCCAGCTGCTGTTCGCCGTGCAGTGGAGAATCCTGCCCTCGGCCGGTATCCAGACCATCGGCAGCAACTCGGTGCTCGACCTGATCCACCACCTGATCCTGCCCGCATGCATCCTGGCGTTCGCGTCGGTCGCGGGCTGGAGCCGCTACATGCGCTCGAGCATGGTCGAGGTCCTGGGCCAGGATTACGTCCGGACCGCCCGCGCCAAGGGCCTCACCACCAGCCGGGTGGTCTACCACCACGCGCTGCGCAACGCCCTGATTCCCATCATCACCGTGGTTGCGCTGGACTTCGCGACCATCCTGTCCGGCGCGGTCATCACCGAGACGATCTTCGCGTGGCCCGGCATCGGGCGGCTGTTCATCGAGAGCATGAACGGCCGCGACTACCCGGTGCTGATGGCCCTGATGATGGCCGGTTCCTTCGCCCTGATCCTGAGCAACCTCCTCGCCGACCTCGCCTACGCGGCGGTCGATCCCCGGATCCGCTATGAGTGACGCCACCCTGCCCACCACCCAGCGCCGGGCGGCCGACACGCCCTGGCGGCTGTTCGTGCGGCGCTTCCTGCGGCACCGGCTGGCGGTGACCGGCCTGGTGGTGCTGTGCATCCTCGGGCTGCTGGCCGTGTTCGCACCGCAGATCGCGCCCTACGCCTTCGACGGCCAGGATCTCAGCATCATGGGTCAGCCGCAGCCGCCCAGCCGCGCCCACCTGATGGGCACGGATCAGCTCGGCCGGGACGCCTTCACGCGCGTCCTGTACGGCGCCCGCGTGTCGCTGGCCGTCGGCCTGGCGAGCGCCCTGCTCGCCACCCTGGTCGGCACCCTGATCGGCTCACTCGCCGGCTACTACCGGGGCGTGGTCGACAGCGTCCTGATGCGCCTGACCGACGTGGTGCTGTGCATCCCGCTGCTGCCGCTGGTCATCCTGCTCTCCGGCATGCTGCGCCCCAACGTGGCGCTGCTGGTCACCATCATCGGCATCCTCGGCTGGATGGGCACCGCGCGGCTCGTGCGCGGCCAGTTCCTGAGCCTGCGCGAGCGCGAGTTCGTCGAGGCGTCGCGCGCGCTGGGCGGCAGCAACAACCGCATCATGTTCCGCCACATCCTGCCCAACGCCCTCGGGCCGATCATCGTCGCCACCACGCTCGCGGTGGGCAGCGGGATCATGCTCGAATCCGCCCTGTCGTTCCTGGGCCTGGGCGTGCAGCCGCCCACTCCGACGTGGGGCAACCTGCTGAACTACGCCAGCCAGTGGCTCCAGAGCGCGCCGTGGCTGGCCCTGTTTCCCGGACTGCTGATCCTGATCACCGTTCTGGCCGTGAACTTTCTCGGCGACGGCCTGCGCGACGCACTCGACCCGCGCAGCTGAGTATCTCGATGTTGATCTTCAGATCAACCGAGTGAAGCGAGTATCGAAAAAAGTACGTTGCAGCGGAAATGGAGAGTTTCCGGAGCTGTTCCGGAAACTCGCAATGGGAGCTGCAATGTACTTAGCCCCCCACCCTGTACAGGAGCACACATGAAGATCACCATCATCGGCGCAGGCGCCATCGGCGGACTTGCCGGCGCCTGGATGACCCAGGCCGGGCACGACGTGACGCTGGTCGACCGCTGGGCCGAGCACATCGATGCCCTCAAGCGTGACGGCCTGCGCGTGGACGGCGTGCGCGGCGAGCGGCACTTCGACGTGAAGGCGCTGCACCCCCACGAACTTCAGGGTCCGCTGGAGGCCGTGCTGATCGCCACGAAGTCGCAGCACGCCCTGGACGCGCTGGAAAGCGTGCTGCCGCACTTCGGGCCGGACACCTTTGTCGTGTCCTACCAGAACGGCTTCAACGAGCCGGATCTCATCGCGCGCCTGGAAGCGGCCGGGCTGGGCGGCAAGGAGCGCGTGATGGGCTCCATTCCCAATTACGGCGGCGCGCTGGTCGATCCCGGCTACATCGAGTTCGTGCACGAGGGCCCCATCCAGCTCGGCGAGATGACCGGCGAGCGCACGCCCCGCCTGGCGGAACTCGCCGCCGCGCTGGGCGCCCTGACCGAGGTGCAGCTCAGCGACAACATCTGGGGCCAGATCTGGGCCAAGGAGGTCTACAGCGCCCAGGTGGTGTTCAGCGCCCTGGCCGACGCGCCCGTGACCGAGACGCTGGGCGTGGAACGCTACGCCCGCGTGGCCGGGGCCGTGGTGCGCGAGGCGCTGGAGATCGCCGAGGCCAGCGGTATCACGGTCGAGGCCTTCGACTTCTTCGACCCCGCGAACTACAAGCCCCAGACGCCCGAGGACACCGAGAAGCTGCTGGCGAACATCCGGCACGCCATCTGGCTGCTGAAAAAAGACCAGAAACCGGACGCGCACCAGTTCAAGAAGAAGGGCTCGGGCATCTGGTGGGACATCGTGTACCGCCACCGTCCCTCCGAGGTGCGCTCCTCGAACGGCAAGCTGGTCGCCTATGCCGAGAAGGCCGGCGCCGACTCGCGCCTGAACGCGAAGCTGTGCGAGATGATCTACGAGATCGAGGACGGCAAACGCCCGCTGGGCTTCCAGAACTACGACGAACTCGAGGGCTACGTCCAGAGCCTCGGCAAGGCGCTGCCGTGAGCGGCCCGCGACCCGAACCCGGACAGCGCCTTGGGGTCGGCGTGATCGGCGCGCACGCGTGGGCCGAATCGGCCCACCTGCCCGGCTACCACGCCTACGACCGCGCGCGGCTGGTGGCGATCTGCGACACCGTGCCGGAACGTGCCCACGCCCTGGCGGCGAAGTTCGGCATCGAGCGCGTGTACACCGATCACCGCGAGATGCTGCGCGATCCCGACGTGCAGATGGTGGACGTCTGCACGCCCACCGACACGCACCTGCCGCTGAGCCTCGACGCCATCCGCGCGGGCAAGCACGTCCTGTCCGAGAAACCCCTCGCGCACGACGCCGCCGACGCCTTCATGGCGGCGCGGGAAGCGGAGAAGGCCGGCGTGCGCACCAAGCTGGGCTTCACATTCCGCTACTCGCCGGCCATCCGGCAGATCCACGCGTGGATCAAAGACGGCACGCTGGGCGAGATCTACCACGTGCACGGCCTGGAACAGAACTCGCAGTTCCTCGACCCGTACTACCCGCTGCGGCAGGTCACGCAGGGCGCGGACTTCAGCCAGCTCATCCCATCGTCCATCGTCGGCTACGGCTCGCACCTGATCGACCTGGTGCGCTGGTGCGTGGGCGAATACGCCAATGTGATCGGCAGCATGAGCAACTTCGTGCCCGAGCGCGTGGTGCGCGGCTACGGCGAGGGCCTGCAGCGCATCCGGGTCGAGGACGGCACGGTCGCGCTGGCCGAGTTCGCCAGCGGCGCCCAGGGCATGCTCCAGACCTCGTACATCGCGGTGGGCAACTACCCCGGCGTGGAACTGCGCGTGTACGGCAGCAAGGGCGCGGCGGTCGCCCGCCTGGTCGAGGAGAACGGCGTGGCCGAGACGCTGCGCTTCGCCACCCCGGACCAGGTCGAGTTCCGCGACGTGACGCTGCCGGAGAGCGCCCTGCCGCCCGGCACGACCCTGAACACGCCGTGGCCGGAACTGTACTACCGCAACCTGGTGCGGCACTTCGTGGACGAGATCCTCGACGACGCGCCCGCCGAGTGCACCTTCTACGACGGCGCCAAGAGCCAGGAGGCCGTGAACGCCATCGTGCAGTCGTACCGCGAGCGCCGCTGGGTGTCGCTGCCCCTGTATCCCGACGAGCACCAGCCGGAGGGCGAGCGCGCGTGAGTGACGCGCACGACGCCGCCCGCGCCTACCTGAAGGTGCACGCCCAGTTCCGGCCGGTGGACGCCACGTTCATGGGCCTGCCCGGCCACGACCACCAGCTGCCGCCCGTCGGGGCAGACAGCGTCGAGGCGGAGCTGGACGCGCTGGCGGGCGTGCGCGCCACCCTGGACGCCAGCGACGGGCCGACCACCGCCGCCGCCCGGATCGACGCGCGGATGCTGGACGCCCAGCTCCGCACCGCCGACGCCGAGCAGCGACGCGCGCCCCGCCAGGACAATCCCGCGTGGTACACCGGCGAGGCCGCCTTCGGCGTGATCTCGCTGCTGCTGCCCGGCCACCACGGCGACGTGCAGGACACGCGCGACGCCCTGCGGGTTCGGCTGGAGGCGATGCCCGCCTTCCTGGCGCACGGGCGGGCCCACCTGCAGGGCCGGCCCCGTCCGGATGACGTCGCGGAGCGGGCGAGGCGCGAGGCTCGCGCGGCGGCCCACCTGCTCACCTCGGGGCTCCCGAAACATCCCCTGTGGGACGACGCGCTGCGCCTGCCCGCCGCCCGCGCGGCCCGCGCGCTGCTGGGCTACGCCGAGGATCTGGTTGGCCCGGACGCGCCGGTCGCGGGCGGCGAGGCGCACCTGGATCTGCTGATGCGCGTCACGCACGCCCTGCCGTTCGGGCCACGCGAGGCGCTGGAACGCGCGACCGAGGCCTTCGAGCGCCTGACGCACCACCTGGAAGAGCGGGCGGCGCAGCTGCCGGGGAACCTCCCCTGGACGGAGCATCTCGCGCGGCTGGAGCAGGTCAGCCCCGAGCCGGAACGCATGCTCGACGCCTACCGCGACCTGCATGTCCGCGCGCTGGACGCCGCCCGGCCGCTGCTGACGCCCGCCGCCGACTACGGCCTGGACTTCCGCTTCCTGCCGGAGTGGGCCGAGGGCACCGGCGACCTGTACTTCCTGTTCTACCGTTCGCCCGCGCCGTTCAATCCGGGCACCGGCAGCGTGTACTGGGTCACGCCGCCCGGCGCAGACATGGCCGCGTACCGGCGCGCGAACAACGCTTCCTTCGTGAAGCTGGTGCACGCCGTGCATCACGGCAGCATCGGGCACCACACCCACAACGCCCGCGCCCGCGAGGCCGGGTCGGTGCTCGCCCGCGTGGCCGGCACCGACTGCGCCTCGGGCATCGCGCTGCTCGGAGCGGGCACCATGGTCGAGGGCTGGGCGTGCTACGCCGAGGACTTGCTGGCCGAGGCGCCCGGCTTCTACACTCCGGCCGAGGAGCTGCTGCTCACGCAATTTGAGCGGCGCAACGCCGCGTCGTGCATCGTGGATCTCAAGCTGCACCTGGGCGAGTGGTCGCTGGACGAAGCCCGCGCGTTCTACCGCGACCGGGCGCACTTCGCTCCGGCCCGCATCTGGGCCGAGACCACCCGCAACGCCATGTTTCCCGCCAGCCGCGTGATGTACTGGCTCGGCACCGAGACCATCAAGGCGCTGCGCGCCGAACTGAACCTCAACCCCCACACCTTTCACGACGCCCTGCTGTCCTACGGCCACGCCCCTGCCACGGTCGTCGCCGACGAGATGCGCGTCGCCTTCTCGCCAGGAGTTCATCCATGACCCTCACCGCTGACCAGAAACTCTCGCTGCGCGACCGCTTCATGACGGTCGATACCGCCAATGTCGCCGACGTGCTCGACGACCTCGGCCGGCCGGACTGCGGCCTGTCCAGCGACCTGTGGCCCATCAAGGCCCGCCTGGAGAAGATGGGCGGCTGGGCCTACACCATCCGGGGCCAGATGACGCCGTACCCCGGCACCGGCGACGCGAAGAAGATGGAGGCCGTCAGCGGCCTGACGCCCGGCCACCTCAGCGTGTGGAGCGGCGGCGGGGCCGAGGGCGTGTGCTTCTTCGGGGAACTCATCGCGCGCGGCATGCAGTACCGGGGGTGCGTGGGCGCGGTGGTGGACGGCGGCATCCGCGACATCGAGTGGCTGGATCGCATGGATTTTCCCGTGTACACCCGCTACCGCACGCCGGTGCAGTCCATCGGCCGCTGGGCGGTGAACGCGTGGCAGGTCGAGATCTACCTGCCGGGCGCCACGACGGCGCGCGTCCGCGTGCGCCCCGACGACTTCATCCTCGCGGATGTGGACGGCGCGATCGTGATTCCGCTGGAGGTAGCCGAGGAGGTGCTCACGCGCGCCGAGGCGCTGACCGAGAAGGAACGCCTGATCCGGGCCGACCTCGAAGCCGGCGCGACCCTGCCCGACGTTCTCGCCAAGTACGGACACGTCTGATATGGACCTCGGACTCAACGGCCAGCCTGCCGTCGTGCTCGCCGCCAGCGCGGGCTTGGGCTTCGCCACGGCCCACGCACTCGCCCGTGAAGGGGCCCACGTCGCGCTGTGCTCGCGCGACCTGAACCGCGCCCAGGACGCTGCCCGGCGCATCGGGGAGGCCACCGGCACGCCAGTCCGTGCCTACGCCGCCGACGTGGCCGACGCCGACAGCCTGACCTCGTTCATCGACACGGCGGCCCGCGACCTCGGCGGCCTGAAGATCCTCGTATGCAACGCCGGCGGCCCCCCGCCCGGCAACTTTGCGGCCCTGGGCGAGGCGCAGTGGGCGGCGGCGTACCAGCTCACGCTGATGAGCGTCGTGCGCAGCGTCAGCGCCGCGCTGCCGCACCTGAAGGCCGGCGGCGGCGGACGCATCCTGGCCCTGCTGAGCAGCAGCGTCAAGCGGCCGCTGGACAACCTCACGCTGTCCAACGCCCTGCGCCCGGCCGTGCACGGCCTGTGCAAGTCGCTGAGCGTGGAACTCGGCCCCGACAACATCCAGGTGAACGGCCTGGCACCGGGCCGCGTGTTGACCGAACGCATCCAGCAACTCGACGAGGCCGCCGCCACCCGCCGGGGCACGACGTGGCAGGCGGTGCGCGAGGCCTCCGAGCGTGAGGTGCCGATGGGCCGCCTCGGCACGCCCGACGAGTTCGGGCAGGTCGCCGCGTTCCTGTGCTCCCCGGCCGCGCAGTACGTGAACGGCAGCACCCTGCTCGTCGATGGCGGCGCCGTCACGGCCCTCTAGGAGACCCATGATCTACGACCCCAAACGCCACGCCATCCTGCTCGCGGACTACTGCGTGAGCGCACGCCCCGGAGACCGTGTGCTGGTCAGCGGCAGCACCCTGGCCCTGCCGCTGATCGAGGCGCTGCACCGCACGCTGCTGCAGCGCGGCGCGCGGCCCGTGGTGCGCCTGAGCTACCCCACGCAGCTCGAGGACGTCCAGCGCCATGCCAGCGACGAGGTGCTCGACTCGCTCCACCCGGTCGAGATCGAGGATGCCCGCGCCCTGGACGCCTCGATCCGCATCCTGACCCCCACGCCGCCCGTCCCGGATATCGACGTGAAGCGCGTGGCCCGCCACCGGGCCGCGCAGGCGCCCATCGCCATGAGTACCCTGCATCCCCGCTGGAACCTCACGCTGTACCCCACGGACTTCGGCGCCCAGGCGGCCGGGATGACCCTCGACGCTTACGAGACCTTCGTGGCGCGGGCCATGTTCCTCGATGATCCCGATCCGGTGCAGAAGTGGGGTGAAATCCGCGACTTCCAGGCGGGCCTGATCGAGCGGCTCGCGGCGGCCGACGACATCCATCTGGTGTCCGAGGGCACCGATCTCCACCTGAGCGTGAAGGGGCGGAACTGGAGCAACAGCGACGCCAAGCGCAACATGCCCTCGGGCGAGGTGTTCACGGCCCCGCTGGAGCGCAGCGCGACCGGCGTGGCGTATTTCGACCTGCCGACCCTGTACGGCGGGCGCGTGGTGCGCGGCATCACCTTGACCTTCAAAGACGGCGAGGTCGTCGAGGCCCGCGCCGAGGAGGGCGAGGACGTGCTGCGCGCAGCCCTGGCCACCGACGCCGGGTCACGCTTCCTGGGCGAACTCGGCATCGGCACGAACTTCGGGATTCAGCACCCCAGCATGAACATCCTGTTCGACGAGAAGATCGGCGGCACGGTGCATCTGGCCGTCGGTCAGGCCTACGCGGAGAACGGCGGCTCGAACCGCAGCGCCGTGCACTGGGACATGATCTGCGACCTCCGTAAGGGCGGCAGCCTGAGCCTTGACGGTCAGCCCTTCCAGGTGGACGGCACCTTCAGGTAAGCGGCGGACAGGCCCAGGAGACCAGGCCCAGCCGGTTCGCCGGTGGCCCCGGCGCTATACCCGGGCTTTACCCGCCGTGCCTACGCTGCCTCCGCGCTAAGAGCGCCGGAGGCCCCATGAATGAGATGCTGACCGTCCTACGCCCGCACCGCGCCCGGCCCGGACGTTGCCCGTGACGACGGCCCTTAACCCCCACGCCAGCAGCCTGCGCGCCGTCATCAGCAAGGTGCCGGAGGTCACGGCCTTCTTCTGGATCATCAAGGTGCTCGCCACCACCGTCGGCGAAACCGCCGCCGACTACCTCAACACCACCCTCAAGCTCGGTCTGACCGGCACCACCCTGGTCATGGGCGCCCTCCTGATCGCCGTCCTCATCGCACAGTTCCGCTCTACCCGGTATGTACCGGGCATCTACTGGACGGCCATCGTGCTGATCAGCGTGGTCGGCACCCTGATTACCGACAACCTGACCGACAACCTGGGCGTCAGCCTGTGGACGAGCAGCGCCATCTTCGCCGTGGCCCTGGCCCTCACCTTCTTCGCGTGGTGGCGGCGCGAGGGCACCCTGTCGATCCACTCGATCTTCACGGCGCGGCGCGAAGCCTTCTACTGGCTGGCGGTGCTGTTCACCTTCGCCCTGGGCACCGCGACTGGCGACCTGGTGGCCGAGCAGTTGCAGCTCGGGTACTTCGTGTCGGTGGGGCTGTTCGCGGGCCTGATTGCGCTGGCGGCCCTGGCACACGTTTATCTGAAACTGGACGGCATCCTGACGTTCTGGATCGTGTACATCCTGACCCGGCCGCTGGGCGCGTCGATCGGCGACTCGCTGTCGCAGGCGAAGGCCGATGGCGGGCTGGGCCTGGGCACCACGGCCACCAGCGGGATCTTCCTGCTGGCCATCCTGGGCGTCGTGGGCTATCTCGCCGTCACCCGCCGCGATCAGGTGGCGCTCACCCCAGCCGACGTGGAATCGAACTGACAGCTGTCAGATAAAGCGTGCGGCCTGCCCACAGCATCAGGCCGCACGCTGTCACCGTTCCAGGGTATACCTTCGCTTTACCTGCGCTTCCTAGGGTGCGGCCATGGTCGATCCAGATCAACGTTGGGCGCCGGTGTATGGCGCCGTAATCCGCACTGGACTGGCGGCGATAGAGTCCGTTCAGGCGGTTCGCCGAGGCAGTCCCGATCGCCTTCTCCCCGATGAGTGCCCGTCCACGACGTCTTCGTTGCGGTGTCCAAGGTGAATCCATGAATGGCATTTTTCTGTTCCTGTCGTCGTTTCTCGCGTCCTCGGTGGAGATGGTCGAGGCGCTGACCATCGTGCTGGCGGTGGGCCTCACACGCGGCTGGCGCTCCGCCCTGATCGGAACGGCCGCCGCGCTGGCCGTGCTGGCGGTCATCGTCGCCGTCTTTGGCCCTGTGCTCAGTCAGATTCCGCTGCAACCCCTGCGCCTGATCGTGGGCGGGCTGCTGCTGGTCTTCGGCGTGCAGTGGTGGCGCAAGGCCATGCTCCGTGCCAGCGGCTTCAAGGCCCTGCACGACGAGGACGCCGCCTTCGCCGAGGAGACGGCCGCCGCTCAGGCGCAGGGCGCGGTGAAGCCCGGCGCGCTCGATGCGTACGGCTTCGCCCTGACCTTCAAGAGCGTGCTGCTCGAGGGGTTGGAGGTCGCGTTCATCGTCGTGACCTTCGGAGCCAGCGCCCAGCGGCTCGGGCTGGCCGCGTGGGGCGCGGGGGCGGCGCTGCTGGTCGTGCTGGCCCTGGGGCTGCTGATCCACCGGCCGCTGAGCCAGGTACCGGAGAACACCCTGAAGTTCGTGGTCGGGCTGATGCTCACGACCTTTGGCACATTCTGGGCCGCCGAGGGCGCCGGAGCGGTGTGGCCGGGGGCAGACGCGTCGATCCTGGGGCTGCTGGTCGTGTACGCGCTGGCCTCGTACGGGTACGTGACGTGGTTGCGGCGTCGGCATGAGGCGCGCGCCGCCCGGGTGGAGGTGCCCGCATGAAGTACGTGACTGGCTTTTTCAGCTTCTGGTATGACTTCATCGTGGGGGACGACTGGACGGTGGCGGCGGCCGTGGTGGCGGCACTGATCGTCACGGCGCTGCTGGCGCACCTGGCCGGAGCATGGATCGTGCTGCCCCTCGCGGTGCTGGTCTTCGTGGGCATCAGCCTGTGGAAGGCCAGTCGCCCCTGAACCCGGAGGCTGCTCGCAGCCTGTGCACGCCAGCAGTTCACGGAACCCGCTGGCGTGCATGTTGATCCCGGTATACCTGGGCTTTACCCTGCCCCGCTAGGGTCGCGACCATGACTCCTGAGCTGCAAGCGGTTCTCCTCGGCGTGGTGGAGGGCCTCACCGAATTCCTGCCCGTCTCCTCCACCGGACACCTGATAGTCGCCGAGAGCCTGATCGGGTACCACGACACCGGCGAGGTCTTCACCGTCGTCATCCAGCTCGGTGCCATCCTGGCCGTGATCCTGTACTACTGGCGGCAGCTGATCGGCCAGCTCACCCGGCTGTTCCAGGGCAGCCGCCGGGCCCGGCGGTTCTGGCTGAACCTGATCGTGGCGTCCATCCCGGCCGTGCTCATCGGCCTGCTGTTCGAGAAGGCCATCAAGGCGGCGCTGTTCTCCCCCCTGACCGTGGCCATCAGTGCCATCCTCGGCGGGATCGTGCTGTGGTGGGTGGACACCCGGCGCCATGAGGCGAGCGTCGAGCTGACCGAACCGGATCTGGACAGCGTGACGATCCGTCAGGCCGCATTGATCGGCGTGGCGCAGGCCGTGGCGATCATTCCCGGCGTGTCGCGCAGCGGGGCCAGCATCGTCGGGGGGCTGCTCACCGGCCTGAACCGCGTGACCGCCACGGCCTTCTCGTTCTTCCTGGGCATCCCGATCCTGGGCGGCGCGGGCCTGTACAGCCTGTACAAGGCCCGGCACGCGCTGGGCAGCATTCCCGGTGGGAGCGTCACCCTGGTCATCGGGACGGTCGTGGCCTTCGTGACGGCGCTGCTGTCGGTCACGTGGCTGCTGCGCTACGTGTCCACACATGACTTCCGGGGCTTCGCGGTGTACCGCGTGCTCATGGGCGCGGTGATCCTGGCCCTGCTCGCGGCCGGGGCGCTCCATTGACCGCAGGAGACGGTAGACGGACACCGGCGTGGAGCATGGCTAGTGGGGATAAACCCCATACCACACCCTGATCCACGCCCACTCCGATGAGTCCAGGGCGGGGTGTGACGGATATGCCGTCTACCATGCCCCGCGGCGGTGCCTGAGCACTCTGAGTCCTGTCGTGCGTGGTTCTCCGGCCTCCGGCTAGCTCACCGTGAACGCGCGCTGTCACGCCTCCGGAAAGCGGAGGTGGATCTGGAACGTGGTGTCCGTCCAGGTGGGAATGAGTTGGGCCTGCCAGCGCCGGGCGAGCGCATCGACGAGGGCCAGGCCCAGGCCACTGCCGCTCACGGCCTGCTGTCCGGCCCCCCGCTCGAAGGGCAGCAGCAGCCGGGGCCAGTCCTCCTGGCGCGGGCCGGGGCCGGTGCTCTCCACCATCACGTCGGTGCCGGCCGCGCGCAGGGAGATGACCTCGCCCTCACCGTACTTCAGGGCGTTTTCGAGCAGGTTGCACACGGCCCGCACCAGGCCGTCGTGTTCCGCCTGGACGCGGGCGTGCTCGACCTGCACGATCACCCTCTTGCCGTAGGTCACAGCGGTGTCTTCCAGCGCTTCACTGGCGCTCACGGCCACCGCCGCGAGGTCGACAGCTTCGAGCAAGGTCGGGGTTTCGGTGCGGGCCAGGGCCAGCAGGCCCTCGGTGATGGTCTGCAGTTCCTCGACCCGCTCCCGCATGCCCCGCAGGGCGCGCTCGTATTCCTCCGCCTCGCGCGGTCTGCGCAGGGTCAGGTCAAGCCGCCCGCGCAACACGGTCAGCGGCGTGCGGAGTTCGTGCGCGGCGGTGCGGGCGAAGGCCTTCTCCCGCTCGATGGTGTGCGACAGGCCGTCCAGCATGGAGTTCACGGTTCTCGTCAGGCGGGCCATCTCATCATTGCCTGGGGCCAGCAGCACCCGTTCGGCGTAGTCACCCCGCCGGGCAATCGCGTCGGCGGTGCGGGCCACGGCGTCCACTGGGCGCAGGGCGCGGTCGGCGAGCCAGTACCCGGCGGCGCAGGCAGCCGCGATCATGAACACGCTGCCGATCAGCAGCAGTTTCGCCAGCGTCTCCAGAAAGCCGGACAGCGCCTCGGTCGACCGGGAAACCCGCAGCACCAGCCCCTCGGCAGGCAGGGTCAGTACCCGGCGGGCATCCTCGGTGGTCAGTCCGGCGGCGACGGGAAAGCGCGTGCGGCCCCCTTCCACGGCGTTCCCGGCCCGCGCGACCACCTGGCCGTCCAGGCGCAGCAGTTCGATGCTGAGATCCGCGCTGGGCTGCAGATCCGGCGTGAAGATCGTCTGACCGCCCACTCGCCCGATGCTCGACCGCGCCACACTGGCCGTCTCCCGCAGCGTGGCGTCGAGCGACGCGCCGAGCGCCCGCTCGGCCGCGAAATACACGCCGCCGCCGCCCAGCACGACCGTCACGGCGAACACCAGGGCGTAGCCCAGCGTCAGCTTGACCCGCAGGCTCAGGCGGTGGATCACCCATCGCCCCCCAGCCGGTACCCGGTGCCGCGCAGCGTGGAGATCAGGGCGTCGTCGGTCTTGCGGCGGATGATGCTGACGTACACGTCGATCAGCTTGGGCTCCACGCCCGCCTCGCCACCCCACAGCCGGTCGATGATCTCATCACGTGTAAAGACGCGTCCCGGATGCAGGGCGAGCAGTTCCAGCAGCCCGAACTCGCGGCGGGCCAGGTCGACCCGCACCCCGGCTCGGTACAGTTCACGGCCCGCCAGATCCATGACCCAGCCGCCGGGGAGACTCAGGGTGTTCTGCGCGTTGCCGCTGGCCCGGCGCAGCAGGGCGCGGACGCGGGCACTGAGTTCGGTAAAGTCGAAGGGTTTGAGCAGGTAGTCGTCGCCGCCGGCATCCAGTCCCTGGACGCGGTCGGCGACCGTGCCGCGCGCAGTGAGGTACAGGATCGGCGTGACGAGGCCCGCAGCGCGCAGCTGCCGGCCCAGCACGTAGCCGGCGTCGATGCCCTCGGGCAGCATCACGTCCAGGATCAGCAGGCTGTACGGGAAGAGCTGCGCGAGTTCCGCGCCAATCGCGGCGGTGGGGGCCACGTCCGTCGCGTGGCCGTCCTCTCCAAGCCCGTCACGCAGCAGCTCGGCGATGTGCGGATCGTCCTCGACGATCAGCAGGCGCATCAGGCGGGCCTCAGCGGGCGGATGACGGCCAACGAAGCGAACACGCACGTCAGGGCCGTCAAGGCGCCGCCGAGCACGTCGGTGGGGTAGTGCACGCCCAGCACCACGCGGGAGAGTCCCATCAGCGCAGCGTAGATGCTGCCAGCGCCCAGCACCAGCCATCTCCAGCGGGTTGGCCAGGCCAGGACGACCAGGACGGCGACCAGGGCCGACGCGGCGGTCGCGTGACCGCTCGGGAAGGACAGGCCCGAGACGTGCACGTCGCTGGGCCACAGGTTCGGGCGGGGCCGACCGTATGCCACCTTGAGCAGCCACTGCGCCGTCTCGGCCAGCCACAGGCCCACACCCGCGAAGACCGCCACTGCCGGCCGGGTCAGGAACCACAGGAGCAGCGGCAGCAGCAGGAAGAGCGGGGTCGTCACCCATGGCCCACCCACGATATTCATGACCTCGCTGACGGCCCGGAGCCCCGCGTCCGTGTGGGCGTGCAGCCACCTCATGGCGTCGATGTCCAGCGTGATCGGCTGGCGTTCCCGCACCTCGGTGCCCAGCGCCAGTAGCCCGACTGTGGACGCGGCGGTTCCGAGGGCACACCACGCCCTGGAGCCGCGCATGGAGGTCGGGGTCGGGTTGGACATCATGCCGGGCAGGATGGTGGTGGAAGGTTAAGCCGGGGTATATCTGCCCGCAAGGGCCGTGGGTCAGGCTTGCCACGACGACTCGCCAGTACGCTGTCACGCTCCGGGCTCCGCGAAAGCGCCTAGGGCTGGCGGTCGATCAGCCGGTCGAGCCACTCGCCCAAGAGGACGCGCTCGCCAGTGCTCAGGGCACTCACCTCCGGCAGGGCCGCGCGCAGGGTGATGGCCGCGCCCGCCACGCCCGACGCCGGAGCGGCCGGGGCGTCGCCGACGATCGCGGCCACGACGGCTTCACGGGCGACCTCGGAGAGCCGCAGATCGCGCTCGCGTGGCGGCAGGTCGAGCAGCGTCAGGACGGTGCCGCGGCCGGCCGCGCGCATCAGATCGGCCGCCACGCGCTCGCCCACGCGCAACCGACCCGCCACGGCAAGGTCGTGGATCAGGCGGTGTAGGTGTACTTCGCCCGCCGCGGC
The DNA here is from genome assembly GCF_004801415.1 of Deinococcus sp. KSM4-11. Taxonomy (NCBI): domain Bacteria; kingdom Thermotogati; phylum Deinococcota; class Deinococci; order Deinococcales; family Deinococcaceae; genus Deinococcus; species Deinococcus sp. KSM4-11. The sequence continues at coordinate 360,637 of NZ_SSNX01000003.1, forward strand.
CGCCGGGGACGGATTGCCGGGCCTTGGATCGCCCGCCATGATCGCGAACATCGCCGGCTGGGCGAGGCCGAAGGCCACGTGCTGATCCCAGCCGGCGCGCAGGTTCGCCACAGGATCCGGGCCAAGTTCCCGCACCTCCTTCTGCGCCAGGTAGGTCGCGAAGCCGTGTTCGGCGACAGCGTCCAGCAGGCCGCGCTTGTCGCCGAACAGCCGGTACAGCGTCGGCGCCTGCACGCTGGCGGCGGCGGCCACCGCGCGGGTGGTGAGGGCGTCGCGGCCTTCCCGGTCAAGAAGGTCGATGGCTGCCGCAAGGATTCGCAGGCGCAATACACCGTCGCCGGTCGCCTCGGAAGCAGACCGGGAAGGCAGGCGATCCGTCGTCACGCTCCGACTATACGTGAGTGCCCATCAGCCCTTGCGGGCAGCAAATATCATTGATATTATCAGATGGCTAACGGTGATATTCCTGCGTCGGGAGACGACGCAGGAATCCGGAGGCACGGAGGCCACATGATCGTCATCACCGGAGCCAGCGGTCAGCTCGGCCGCGCCATCACCGAGCAGCTCCTGAACCGCATACCGGCCACACAGGTCGGCGTGAGCGTGCGCGACCCGGATCTGGCCAGCGACCTCGCGGCGCGCGGCGTGCGCGTCCGCCACGGCGACTTCCGTGATCCCGGCAGCCTGGGCCACGCCTTCGAGAACGCCCGCCAGGTGCTGATCGTCTCGGCGAACGCCTCCGGCCACGAGGCCCTCGCGCTCCACCGCACGGCCATCGACGCCGCGCGGGCCTCTGGTGTGCAGCGCATCCTGTACACCAGCCACATGGGGGCCAGCCCTACCTCGGCGTTTGCCCCCATGCCGGATCACGCCGAGACCGAAGGGATGCTGCGGGAGAGCGGCGTTCCCTTCACCTCATTGCGCAACGGGTTCTATGCGGACAGCGGCGTGATGCTGATGGGCCCGGCCGCCACCACCGGCACCCTGACCGCCCCGGCCGATGGCCCCGTGTCCTGGACGACCCACGCCGACCTCGCGGAGGCCGCCGCGATCATCCTCGCCCAGGAGGGCCGCTTCGAAGGCCCCACGCCCCCCCTGACCGGGTCGCAGGCGCTCGACCTGGCCGATCTGGCGGCCATCGCCACGGAGCTCACGGGCCGGCCCATCGCCCGCGTGACGGTGAGCGACGACGAGCACCGGGCGGCCCTGCGGGGGCGCGGCCTGCCCGACAGCGCCGCCGATATGCTCGTCGGCCTGTTCCGGGCCAGTCGGAACGGCGAATTCGCTGCGGTCGATCCGACCCTGAGCACGCTGCTCGGACGACCCCCTCAGACGATGCAGGAGGTGCTCCGGGCCCGCCTCGCCGCCACACCCGCCTGACGGCAGGCGTCCCAGATCCCGTTCGGAACTGGGAAGCAGTGGGCGTGTACCGTCAGGCCTCCAGGGCCCGTGGATGGCACGATGAAGGGCTATGCACCCCAATTACGACCAAGACGGCTGTACTAGACAGCAAATAAGGGCACCTTCCGCGTGGAAGCCTGTTCGCTGAATGCCCAGTTGCACTCCACACGGATTCCTGGCGTCGGTTCGGCATCCAGCCCCCCGGTGTCAAGACGGGGCTGGCCGAGACGCGAACGCACGCTCATGGGGTTTTCCATCCGCCATAGCGTCAGGCGGCCGCCCGGCTCCAGGCGATGGGCACGCAGTACCGGCACCCCGGACAGGCCGCCTTCCAGCAGGAACTCGAGTTCCAGGCGGTCGATGAAGGTACTGAGGTTCAGCACCCGAGCGACCCGCGGTGCCGTGCCCGCCGACGGCCCCGTGAATACGGTGACCACGCCCGCCGTCCAGCTCTTCAGGGCGGTCAGGTACGCCGCGCTGACATGCACCGTGGGCGTCGAGTCCAGCGTCAGGGCGGCCTGCCACTCCACTTCGGTCAGGCCTTCACTGGGGGCTGGGGCGAGCGGATCGCCGCGCCACTCGCCGTGCCGGGTACGCACGATCAGGTGGGCGTTCAGCAGGGCCGCGCTGTCCTGCACGAGCAGGGTCGGGTCGGCCGGCCACCGGCCCTGCTGGGCGAAGCGCCGGTCGAGGCGTGCCATCTGCTCGGGCGTGTGCTCGACGGTGAGTTCCGGCGGAACGGGCGTGAACAGGATCATGTCGGGTCTCCAGGGAAAGGGCGGGACGGCCTCCGCATCTGGCAGACGCCGTCCCAGGACGCTGCTCAGGCCGTCACCGGCTCGGCAACCTGCGGGCGGATATTGACGTTGCGGGCGAAGACGTTGTGTGGGTCGAGCTGCGTCTTGACGCGCGCGATCCGCTCACGGTGCGCGGACGTGAATGCCGTGCGGGCCGGATCGATGTCCTGACCGCTGGCGAAATTGCCGTACAGGCCGGTGACCTGGGCCTCGAAGGGAGCGAACATCCGGTTCGTGATGCTCCACGCCAGCGCGTCCAGCCCGGCCTCCGGAACGGCCTGACTGACCATCAGCAGGAACCGGGCCGTGCGGTGCGAGAAGGCGGTCGCATGGTTCGGCACGCGGGCCATCTCACCGCCCAGGGGCCGCAGTTGCACGATCTGGCCCGGCTGCATGAGCTGCACCTCGGCCGCGAGCTGCTGCGCGGCGTGATCGTCCAGCGCGTTCAGGAACCCGGAGCGGATGGCGTGCCGGAAGCCGCGCTGGGCCGCGTCCGCGGTCAGCTGGAAGATCGCCGGGTACGGCATCGGCCCGGTCAGGTCGAAGCCGACGGTTCCCATCGCTCGGAAAGGGGCCAGAACCGCGTCCCCCCACGCGAGATCCCCGCTGTACACGCTCGCCACCGCGAAGAGGGTCTTGCCGACCAGATGCGGCGGTACGAAAGGCGCGGGCGGCGCTGCCATGAACAGGCCCTGCGTGGTCAGCGCTTCCGGGGCCTCGTGGGCCAGCCGGGCGAAGGTCGTCATCAGGCGGGCCCCCTCGGCGGGATCGCTGGCGTCGAAGGCGAGCAGGCCGCCGTAGACCATGCCGGCGGGGTGCGACTCGAACTCCAGGGCGGTGATCACCCCCAGGTTCGCGCCCGCGCCGCGCAGGGCCCAGAACACCTCCGGATGCTCGGTGTCGCTGACGGTGAGCAGGTCACCCGTGGCCGTCACGAGTTGCGCAGAACGCAAGCGGTCGATGGCGAGGCCGTACCGGCGGACGAACCAGCCGATCCCGCCGCCCTGGGTGAGCCCGCCAACACCGACGGTGGCGACGTCCCCGGCCGTGATGGCCAGACCGTGCTCATGCAGGGCGGCGGCGACCTCACCCCAGGTGAGGCCCGGCTCTACGCGGACGCGGCGGGTGTCGGGGTCGATATTGATGGCCTTCAGGGCCGTGAGGTCGATGACCAGTCCGTCCTGAACCGTGCCGAAGGCGGCGGGGCTGTGGCCGCCGCTGCGCACGGCCAGCGGCAGGCCGATTCCGGCGGCGAAGCGAACCGCGTGCGCCACCGCGTGGGCGTCGGCGGGTCGGACGACCAGCGCGGGCGTCACGTCGCGGCCGGCGGCGTTCCACACTTCCCGGATGTCGTCGTAGCCGGCCTGGCCGTGGTGAACGATCGTGCCGTCGAAGGTGGCTGAAAAATAGTTGAACGCGTCCTGGTGCTGGTTCATGGTCGGTCTCCTGACTGGGTGTGGGGACGAGGGGCAAGGGGCCGATACGGCTGGGGGCGCTCAACTCACGTGGATCACCCCTGGCCTGAACGGATGCGGCGTGTCGGGCAGCGTCTCGCCGAGCGCCGGAGCGGTGCCCGGCGTCAGCAGTACGCCAAGCAACCGTCCGTTCATGGCCGCCACCGTATGGGCGTCAGCGTGATTGGCCGGTGATTGCGCCCTCTGAGCACAACGCGCAATCTCGCCTCAGCCATCTGGCCTATTCCTCCCGCAACAGGCGTCCTCTGCGGGAAGCGCCCGCAATCACGGCTGGATCAGGGCGTTCCATCTACGGTGGCCTCGCCCCAGAGCAAGGAGGAACCACCCATGAAACGACTCACCCTGATCCACGCGGCCCTGCTGACCCTCGCCCTGAGCGCCTGCGGAAGCGGCCCTTCGACCGGCCCCATCCCCACCACCGATCCTCCCCCCACCGGCAGTGGCGACGGCCCGGCCGACCGCCCGAACACCGTCAGCGGCCAGGTGCTCGACCAGGCCGGGCACCCCCTGGCCGGAGCGCTGATCTGGGTGCTCCCCGCCGTCACGACCGGCCTGATCACGCTGCATTCCGACGCCCAGGGCCGCTACCAGTCCCCCGCCCTGGTCGACGTTCCGTACCGCACCTACGCCGCCTTCCACACCGAGTACCGTGGGCAGACCTTCTGCCAGCGCCTCGCCGCGACCACCCTCAACGAGTACGACGCCTTCAGCCCGGATCCCAGCGGCACCATCACCCGCAATTTCCGCTGGCGCATCAGCGGCGCCATGCCCGACGGTCACGACAACTTTTATGGGGCAGACGTACGGATCATGCACCGCACCTGGACGGACGATCAGGACATCGTCGCCAGCGACTCCACCGTGGAGGTCACCCTGGTTCCCGACGGCCCCATGATCGACGGCAGCGCCGGGCAGACGGTCGTGACCTCGGCCCGCGTGGGCGAGAACATGCTCCACGACATTCCCGTCGGGCACTACACCGTCACGGCCACCGAGGTGCACCAGGGCGGCGCGCGCACGCCCCTGGTGGTGGGCGATTACGCGGGGCCGGGAAGCGCGACCTCGACCCTGGACTTCCGGCCGCAGAGCGGCAGCTGTATCGGCGGCACCAGCAATGGCGTCGAGCGCGCGTTCCTCTACGTCGCCCGCCCCTGAACCAGAGCCACCGACGGGCATGTCCACGAAGGCCCGGCCACCCCAGCCTCGTGGACGATCCGGGCATCACGTCGATCCGCCGTCCCTACACGCCGCACCTATTGCAGGCAATCACGCTTCAATCAGGCCGCGATTCCTACGCTGACCTCGTCGATCCCCAACCCGCCCGGCCTGGCCTGTCACGGAGCCCAACCCACCGTCATCCCACCACATTTCCAAGGAGATCCAGATGAACCTGCCACGATCCCTGCCCGCCCTGCTGTGCATGATTCTGGGTGCCGCCCTGGCCGCGTCCGCAAAAGCGCCACCGGCCACCGTCAGCGGTCAGGTGCTGGACTCGCAGGGGCGACCCCTGCCGGGCGCGCTGATCTGGATCAAGCCCGCCGTCACGACCGGCCTGCTCACCGCCCACGCGGACGGGCAGGGACGCTACCAGTCCGCGAAGCTCCCCAACGTCCCCTACTACGCGATCGGGTACTTCCAGACCGACTACCACGGGCAGACGTACTGCCTGCGCCTCGCCTCCGAGAACCCCGGCGGGTACGACGCGTTCAGCCCGGATCCGACCGCCGGGATCGTCCGGAACTTCAAACTGCAGCTCAGTGGCAGGATCCCGGACTCCAGCGGCTACCCCGCCTACTTCGGCAGCGAGGTGCGCCTGATGTGGAAGGGGGACTACGACGCCGGAACCACCGTACCCGCCGACTCCACCGTGCAGGCGACGTTCACCCCCGACGGCCCGCTGATCGACGGCAGCACCGGCAAGGCCTTCACCATCTCCGGGAACCAGAGTGAGCCGATCATCAAGGATGTGCCGGTCGGGCACTACCGCGTCACGGCGGCCGAGATCCACGCCGACGGCCACAAGTCCCCGCTGATCGTGGGCCAGAAGGATCCGACGCTGGCGGCCAGCGCGACCTTCGACTTCCAGCCGTCCGGGGGATGCGGCGGCGCGACCAGCAACGTGGGCCGCGCGTTCCTGTACGTCGCCCGGCCCTGAACCCGCTGAGCTGGCCGGTGTCCATGGGCGATGCACGGCGTGTGCATCGCCCTTCTCGGCACCATGCGCGCCTCGTGCTGATCACCCGGCTGTCCTCAGCGCTGGTTCAGCGTGAGATTCCGGCCTCGCTATGGGTCTGTATGAAAAGGCCAGCGTCGGCTCAGGACGCGGGGGGCGGCCCGGTCGCATGTTCCGGGTCAAGCACCGTGCCCAGGTACGCCAGGAGCGTGCCGGGAGCGGCGAAGTACTGCCGGGGCGTGCCGTCCGGCGAGTGCAGCGAGGCGCGCCAGACCGGCCCTCCGTCGCTGGGCTCGTACCAGACGCGCAGCAGGTAGGCGGTGGGTTCCAGTACGGGTCGAACAGGGTGGTCAGTACGCATGTCGCCTCCTTGACGCGTGAGCAGACGCTACCCGGGCCACCGTGATTGGAGGGTGATGCGCTCGCCCGGCAGTACCATGGGGGCTCCATGACCACTCCTGTAGCGTGGCGCCTGCAGCTCCTGGGTTCAGCGACCCTCAGCGGCCCGGAGCTGGAGGGCTGGCGGCTGGAGCGGAAGATGGCCGCCTGCCTGGCGTACCTCGCCCTGGAGGGGGCCACGTACCGGTCGCGGCTGGTCGGGCTGCTGTGGCCGGAGAGTCCGGAGTCCACGGCCCGCAACAACCTCTCGCAACTGCTGCGCAAACTGAGGTTGAGTGCGGGCACAGACCTGCTCGGCTCCGGCGATCCGCTGGTGCTGCCGCCAGAAATCGTGGTGGACGCCGTGCAGTTCAGAGAGTGGTACGCGCAGGGCCGCTACCAGGAGCTGCGGGCGCTGCCGGGTGACCTGCTCGCGGGACTGTCGTACGACGACTGCGCCGAACTCGACGACTGGGTGGTGTCCGAACGCGAGCGCCTGCGCGACTGGCGCGGCACGGCCCTGCGCGAGGAGGGTGGCCGCCTGGAACAGGCCGGGCTCTACGGGGAGGCGCTCGAACTCGCGCGGCACCTGCTGGAGCTCGATCCCGTCTCGGAGGACGCGTGGCGGCGCGCCATGCGGCTGCACTACCTGCGTGGCGACCGCCCGGCGGCGCTGCGTGCGTACCAGAAGTGCGTGGAGGTGCTGCGGCGCGAGTTCGGCAGCGATCCCCTCCCGGAGACGGCGGCCCTGGCGCGGGAGATCGAACGGGGGTCGGTGCCGTCCGGGCCGCCCGCCGAGAAACGGGCGTTGCCACTCTCGGTGCTCAGGCCCCCGTCGCTGGTGGGCCGTGAGCGGGAATGGGCGCGCATGGAGGCAGCCTGGACCGCCGGACGCTGGATCTACCTGCGGGGCGATCCCGGCACCGGCAAGACGCGCCTGGCCCTGGATTTCGCCGCCAGCAAGGGCGAGACGGCCGTGCTCAGCGGGCGGCCGGGCGACGTGGCCGTTCCGTTCGCGTCCACGGCCCGCAACGCGCGCAGCGCCCTGGCCCGCTGGCCCGAGCTGCCCGTCGCGCCGTGGATCCGCCGGGAACTCTCGCGCCTGGTGCCGGAACTCGCCGACGACACGGATCGGCTGGCCCCACCGCTGGCGAGCGATCTGGACGTCCTGCGGCTGCGGCAGGCGATGCAGGTGTTCTTCATCGAGCGGCTGGGGCAGCTCCCGAGCCTGGTGCTGGACGACTGGCAGTACTACGACGACACGTCCAACCAGGACGGCGTGTACATGTGGTTCACTCCACCGCCTGCGGGCGTGACCGGCCGCATGCCCCAGCCCATCGTGACGTACCGTCGCGGCGAGGTCGCCCCGGACAGCGAGCAGCGCGTCGTGGAGCTGGCCGCACTGGGCATGGCGGAGATCATCGACATTGAGCCCCTGGCCGACGCGGACCTGTACGCCCTGATGGACGATGTGGGCGTGCCGGCGCTGCCCACGGTGCGGGAACGGCTGTTGCAGTACACCGGCGGCAACCCCCTCTTCCTGCTGGAGACCGTCAAGCACCTGATCGAGACGGATCAGCTCTCGGACGACCTCCCCGAGCGCCTGCCGCTGCCAGCGCGGGTGTGGCAGCTGATCGAGCGCCGCCTGGAGCGGCTCTCGGCGCCGGCGCTCCAGGCGGCGCGGGCCGCAGCGATCTTGCAGCGGGACTTCGATGTGGCGCTGGTCGCGGACGTGCTGGGGGCGCCGGTGCTGGATGTCGCGGCCGTGTGGGAGGAGCTGAGCGCCGCCCAGATCGTGCGCGGCCACGGCTTCTGGCACGACCTAGTCTATGAGGCGGTCGCCGGGAACATCCCCGCGTCGCTGCGGCCCCTGCTGCACCGGGGGGCCGCGCGCGCCCTGGAGCGGATCGGCGCGAACCCGGCCCGGATCGCGCAGCACTGGCTGGAGGCCGGGCACCCCACCGAGTCGATTCCCGCGCTGCACGCCGCCGAGCGTCATGCCCGCGCCACCTTCATGCCCGAGGACGCCGCGCGGTTCCAGGCGCTGCGCGAGGACCTGGTGCAGCGCAGCGGCGGGTCGGCCCCGGCCGCCGTACCCCCGGCGCAGGGCTGGGCACTGCCCCTCACGACCGAGGGGTTCTACGGTCGGGACGACGATCTCCAGGTGCTGCGCGGCGCCCTGCTGGGTCGCCAGCCCGTGGTGACGCTGATCGGGCCGGGCGGGGTCGGCAAGACGCGGCTTGCCGTCGAGGTGGCCCGCACCCTGACGGCCGACTTCCCGGGCGCCGTGGCCTTCGTGCCGCTGGCCGGCGAGACCGATCCGAACGCCCTGCTGCTCCAGCTGGCCCGCGCGCTGGGCGTGCCGGACTCCGGCAGCGGCCTGCTGCCGGCCGTGCAGGGAGTACTGAACGCAAAGCGGACGCTGCTGGTGCTGGACAATTTCGAGCAGCTGCTCGGCGCGGCCGGTGAGGTCGCCGCGCTCGTGCGGGGGTCGCCAGAGCTGCGGGTGCTGGTGACGAGCCGCTCGCCCCTGCGGATCACCGGCGAGCGGCTGTTCCCGGTCGCGCCGCTGACCCTGCCGCCCGGCGCCCCGGATGACCACCCGGCCGTGGCGCTGTTCGTCCAGCGGGCCCGCGCGATGCGCCCGGAGTTCACCCTGACCCCCGCAAACCGGGAGGCCGTGCATGACATCATCCGGCGGCTCGACGGCCTGCCGCTCGCCCTGGAACTCGCCGCCCCGCGCCTGCGGGCCCTGGCACCCGCGGCGCTGCTCGCCCGGCTCGACCGCGCGCTGCCGCTGCTGTCCCAGGGCGCGCGGGACCTGCCGGAACGGCAGCGGGCCCTGCGGGCGACCATCGCGTGGAGTGATGACCTGCTCCCGGCGGCCGAACGTGACCTGTACCGGCGGCTCGCGGTGTTTCACGGCGGCTGGACGCTCGAGGCGGCCGAGGCGGTCATGGAGACGCCGGATCAGCTGGACGTCCTGGAGGCGCTGAGCACCCTGATCGACCACAGCCTGGTGCGGGTGCTGGAGGTACCGGGTGGAGAACCGCGCTACGACATGCTCTCCACTATCCGCGAGTACGCCCTGGAGCAGTTGATCCAGAGCGGCCAGGAGCACCCGGCGCGGGAACGGCACGCCGGATTCCTGCTGGAGCTGGGCCGCCGCGCGCAGGCGGCCCTGGCCACGCCGCAGCAGGCGCGCTGGGTTCACGAGGTGGCCGCCGAAGCGCTCAACCTGCGCGCCGCGACCACCTGGCTGCTGGAGCACGGCCGGCTGGACGACGCGGCGGAGCTGGGCTGGCGCGTGGCCGTGTACGCCTGGATCGGCGGCCGCATGGTGGGCGCAAAGGTGCCGACCCTCGCCCTCCTCGCGCACCCGGAGGCCGCGACGCTCGGCCCCCTGGCGACCGCGCAGGCCTACGGCACCCTGGGAATCATGCAGCTGTGGCTGTACGAGCGCGAGGGCGCGCGGGAGTCACTGGAGCGGGCCGTCCGGGAGTTCGGGAAGGCGGGCGACACCGCCAGCCAGGCGCTGTGCACGGTCTTCCTCAGCCTCGCCCTGACGCAGCTGGGCGAGACCGGCCGGGCCGGGGAACTGGCCCGCGCCACCGTCGAAACGGCCCGCACCGTCGATCCCTTCGTCCTGGCGCTGGCATACAGCGCCAACGGGTTCCAGGCAATGGCCCGGCGCGACCCGCCGGGCATCGTCGAGTGGTACGCGCAGGTGGTGGCGCTGGCCGGGCCGCGTGAGGATCACCTCAACGCCCTGCATGGACACGCGGTCCTGGCCATCGCCGCGATCATGGGTGGCCAGCACGCCCAGGCGGCCGGAAACCTGGACGAGGCCCAGCGGCACGCGCAGGCCATCGGCTACCTGAACGGGCTGGCCATGATCCTGGAGGCGCACACGCTCCTGCGGCTGCAACAGGGTGACCTGCGAACCGGAGCGACGCTGTACGGCGCGTCCCAGGCCCTGCGCGAACAGATCAGCACGCCCAACTGGGATGAGGGACCGCTGCCGCCCGCCCAGACCGAGGCCATGCTCGCCGGCGCCCTGGGCACACAGGAATTCGAGCGGCTGAGGGCTCAGGGCCGCATCATGGACGCCGCCACGGCCCTGGACTGGGCGCGCGCCCAAAGCGCCAGACCGGCGTAACCACCCACACCCCCAGGGCAGGTCGCACATCCCTTGCGGGCCTCCCGCCCAGGCGGTAGGGGCTGGAATGCAGGGTCGTCAGGAATCGGCAGGCAGGGGTTCGCACGGGGATGACCGGGCTCGGCCGGACGTCGGCGAAGAATGACGACCGTCCACCTGTGGGCTCAGGGCAGCAAGACCGCCAGCGGTCGCGGCGTGGCCGCCGCACTCCACGTTGCCCACCGTTCGGCCGCCACACGCCGGATCGTGTCCGGCGCAGTGGCAACAGTCGCGTGAGGCCTGACGGTGGAAGTGGGCGCAGGCCACAGGTCGAGGAACCGCTGCGCGCTGAGACCGGGGCGATCCTGGGCAGTCATGCGGCCACCGTACCTGGGGACGGATGATCCGACCGTGATTGCCCGGCCAACCGTTGCCAGAAGGCCACCAGACAAGGAGCACGAGGTCGTCCAGTGCGCCCCCTCCGACAGGTGGACGACGGGCCGCGCCGGACGGAATGGCGCCGGTCAGGTGAGACGTTCCAGTTCGGCGTAGCGTTCCTGCACCACCTCGACCAGCTGCACGCGAAGCTCCTCGCCCGTGAGCCCAGTGTGCGAGAGCTTGCGGATCTGCCCTGCCAGGGCATCGTCACGGAGGACGCCCCGCACCCAGGCTTCGAAGTCCCCGCGCGTCAGGTGGAACGTCAGCGACGCCACGGGCACCGTGTGGAGCGCTTCTCGGAACTCCCACAGCGACGCCGCCTGACCGTACGCGGCGCCGCGCTCATCCCGGAAGTAGAACTGCCGGCCCGACGGCAGCGGGGCCATCAGGTACTTGTGCAGGTGCCGCACATGGGGGCTCGCTCGGATCGAGGCCCGGAAGCTCGTGCACCGCGCCGGCTCGGCCACCGGCGGCTCCGATGACGTACACAGGACGCCCTCCCCACGGGTCAGCTGCGGCAACAGGCGGCACAGCGCCGCACCATCATGCCCCTGCGCCGTCAGGACGCCGCCGATGGCCGCCAGATCTTCAGGCAGCCTCAGGGCGGTCAGCAGCCAGTGGCGGGTCTGACGCAGCAGCGCCGCCGAGAGCTGACACGGTCGATACGCGACGAAGGCCACGCCTCCCTCCTGCGCGCTGGCCAGCAGTTCACGCGCCAGAACGCTGTCCTCCTGCCGGCAGAGGTTCTGGAGTTCGTCGATCACGATCCAGTGCGGCCGGCCCCGCGTGGCCCGCAGTGCCCGCAAGGCCCGCAGCAGCGCCGTGATGTACTCGTCCCGTTCGGGGGCGCCGACGAGCGAGAAGTCCAGCACCAGGCTCACCTTGGCGTACTCCATGATGGTCAGCACGGTCGGCACGTCGGGAAAGTGGGTCTCGTCGCCACCCAGCACCAGCACGTGCGGCAGTGCGCGCAGCGTGCGGTAGTCCCCCTCGGGATCAACCACGAGGCACTGGTAACCCAGCGCCGAGACCTGTTCCAGCAGCAGGCCCGCCAGCCACGACTTGCCGCTGCGGCTCGCCCCCAGCACGCCCAGCGTGCCGCGCAGCAACGTGCCGACATTCAGCGTCACGGGCTGGCCGCCTTCGTCGGTGCCCAGGGTGCTCTCCCGCTCCACCCGCGTCCTGACCCGGAGGGCCGGCGCGCCGCTGACCAGGGTGTCGAGCAGCGTGCGGACGCCCTCATCGGCCACCGCGTCCAGCCGGACGTCCGCCAGCGCCAGGATCCCGGCGCTGGCATTCGCCACGGCGACCGAGACCTCGGCCATCACGAACATGCTGCGGTCGTTCTCGGCATCTCCACAGGCCAGCGTGTTGTGCAGGCTGTAGCCCAGCTCGCTCAGGGCGTAGTGCAGGCCCGCGCCCTTGGTCGCGCCGGGCGGGAGCACCATCACGGCGCCCTTGTTGTACTCGACGACCGCGCCGCCTCCGGCACGACGCACCTCGTCCTCGACCGCCCGGTCATGCGGTTCCCAGGTCGCCACTAGCGCCAGCCCCCGCTCCAGGGGCAGCGGACGCGCCGCAAGCGCCGCGACCAGCGCCGGATCCACCCGCCCGAAGGGCAGCGCCACCGTCCGGCGCGTCCGGAAGTACACCACCGCGCCGTTTTCGGCGACGATGGCCGTGAACACGTCCGACTCCCGCACCTGGTTCGGCAGGAGATCCAGGATGCGGCCGGTGACCAGCAGCAGGACGAACCCGGCGGCCCGCGCCCGCTCCAGCGCCGCCCAGGTGGACAGCGCGATGGTGCCGTCCAGGGTGAGCGTCCCGTCGTAATCGAAGGCCAGTACCTTCAGGAGCATACGAGCAAGCTACACGCCCGCCTGCCACCGTGGTGTCGCCAGGTGGCAGGGGACGCGCCGAGCTTCCATACTCCACGGTGGCCACACGGCATTACCGCCGCGTTACGTTCCCCTCAGTCCAGGCGGGGCAGCGGGAGACCTCCGATGACTCCGCTCCGCCTTGGTCACGGGGTGGCGCCACCGCTGGAGACGAAACTCCACTGCCCGCTGACCGCCCCGGTTACCGGCGTGATCAGGTCCCGGCTCAGACCGATCTCCTCGAGTGCGCCCCCGGCACTGACGCTGGTCGTGATCTGTGCGCCCGCGTCCACCACGCCCTTGTCACCCCACGTGACATAGACCCCCTGCTGCGAGGAGATCCCGACGGGCGTGATCGGCACGGGCACCGTCAGGGTTTCCTGAATCCCGACGAACACCGTGTACTCGTCTGAGCCGAAGGAGTGGCTGAGCGTGCTGAAGGCCCCGATCCAGCCGGGGGTGGCGGCCGTGACGCTGACACTGTCGCAGTTGATGGTGACGCTGCCCACACCGACGGTCAGGCTGGTGCTCCAGCCGCCCAGCAGGTCCTTACAGATGCTGGATCGCGGCAGCTCCAGCGGCGTGGCGACCGGTTCCTTCGAGGGCTGGATGTCGCTGTCGCCCTTCACGCAGCTGTCCTGGAACTGCTTGATGTCCAGTGCCCAGGCGGATGCCTGGCTGACGTAGCCCCAGAACAGCGCCGTGGCCTGCCACTCGGCCGACAGGGACGCGCGTTCATGCCACAGCGGGTCGCGGTAGTTGGCGGCCAGGGCGGTGTCCAGGCGGTAACTCGCCTTGAGGTACGCGCCGATGTCGGTCGCCCAGTTCAGCATCGCGCCGCGAAAGCGGTTGTGATCCGCTTCGAGCGCCGGGATGCACAGGGTGCGCAGGGTCTCCTTGTAATTCTGAGACTTGCTGGCCTGGGTCGTGAACACGTCGATCTTGCAGTTGCCCTCGCAGTGCCAGAACGCCGTCCAGATCTCGTCGGGGGCCCGGCCGGACTTCTCCATGGTGCGGCGGAGCGCGGCGAGGCGCGGCTCACGGTCACTGGTAAGGATGGCCGACCACAGCGCACTCCGGTACGACGCGGCCAGTGGCGAGGGTTCCCCCCGCGCACGGAGCAGCCGCTCGACCTCGGCCCCACGTTTGTTCAGGGCCTCCATGCGCGTGCCCAGTTCGTCGCGCAGCGCGCGGTACTGCCCTTCGAGCGCCACCATTTCGGCGGGTGTCCAGGGAATCTTGAGGTTCGGCAGGGTCGTGCTCCGGCCATGAGAGAGGTCGTAGGTCACGTGCAGCGGGCGGCGGGTCGGCGAGTCGGCCGGGCTGCCGGAGGTGCGGGTGGTGATCTCCTGGGCCAGCGCCGCCGCGCGCGGGCTCGTCGCCTGCGCGGCCGGACTGGGGGTGCGCCGCAGGCCCGCCCCGAAATGCTGTACGGCCGCCGGAGTCTTGCCCAGACACATCTCCGCCCGGGCCAGGTTCAGGCTGGCCTCCGCCAACCCGGGAGCAAGCTGCACGGCCTTCTGGAACGCGCGTTCGGCCTCGGCAGCGCGGCCCAGTTGCAACAGGGCGAAACCGCGGTTGTTCTGCCACACCGCCTCGTTGGACAGCCCCAGCGCGCCGGTGCCAGCACCCGGCTTCACAGCAGACAGCACTGCCAGCGCTTCGGCGGGCAGTTCCAGGCTCGACAGCACCCCGCCCAGATTGACGCGCACCTGAGGATCGCCGGGCTTCAGGCGCTCGGCGGCCAACAGCGCGGCCAGCGCGGCACCGGGTTTCCCCAGGGTGCTGGCGGACAGCGCGGCGAGCGTGGCTCTGGCAGGGTTTTTGGAGTCCGGGCTGGCCTCGAAGGCCCGCAGACCCGCCGCTTCATGCTGCTGCAACCAGCTGTGGGCATTCTTCAGGGCCGCCGCGAACGTGAGGGCGGGGGCAGGTACTGTGGACGCCGGCGGGGTGGTGGCGCTGGCCCGCAGGTCATCGAGCATCTTCTGGAATACGGCCCGGTTGGGATCCTTGGGATCCATTCCCGCGAGCTGCGCCTCGATGGCCTTGAGGCTGGTCTGGAGCGCGGCGACCGGAGAACTGGGACGGCACGTCCAGCTTCTGGCCGTCTGGAGGTCACCCCGGAGGGCCGCGGGTGCCGGGCGTTCGCGGGCGTCGCTGAAGGCATACATCAACGTGGGGCGGGCGGGCTGGGCGTGTGCGGCGGCGGGCAGCAGGGCCAGCAGGGCAGCCAGGACGGGCATTCGGTGGGGCATCACTTCCTCCTTGAGACCCTGGTGGGGTCGTGTGCGCCGACCGTACCGGGTCACCCGTGATACGAGGATGATTGGACCTGCTCCACTCCGGCTGACCCGCTGGCCCCGGTCGTGCGAGGGAGCACCGGGGCCCTCTGTCTCGTCAGACCCACGCTCCGGACTTCCGCGGAACGGGTCGGACAACGTAGGTCTCACAACGCAGAGGAGGCACTTCTTACTGACCTATGAACCGAGCCATATATGAGCAACCGCTCAGCTATACTGGGAGTATGACCTCCTCCCGCCCGGCAGCCCCACAACCGGAGACGGCCCATCTGACCTACTTCGTGGACGGGATGGACTGTGCCAGTTGCGTGCAGAAAGTCGAACGCATGATCGCCACCGTGCCCGGCGCCACGGAAGTGACAACCAGCTTCAACAGGCAGACCCTGAACCTGCAGCTTGACGAACATCAGACGCCCCGCGCGGTACTTGAGGGCAACCTCAAGGCCCTGGGCTATGCCCCATCTCTGCTCGGCGGCACGCCATCCGCCGCGACGCCCCAGGCCCATGACGATCACGGAGCACACGACCACGACGAGGCCAGCCACAGTCACGCCGGTCACGTCCACGAGGCCGCTCCTGCCGGTACGCCGTGGTACCGCACGGGACAGGGCAAGCTGGTCGTCACGTCCGGAGTGCTTCTGCTGGCCGCATGGCTGTTCGGGTTTGTCGAGCCGGCCCTGGCCACCTGGGGCTATATCGCCGCGACCTTGCTCGGCGTGTGGCCTCTGGCGAAGAAGGCCGTGGCCAGTGCGCGCTTTGGCGATCCCTTCAGCATCAACATGCTGGTGTCGCTGGCCGCCATTGGCGCCGTGCTGATCGGCCAGGCGGCCGAGGGTGCCGTCGTCGTGTTCTTCTTCGCGGTGGGCGAACTGCTCGAGGGCATCGCGGCGGGCCGCGCCCGGGCCGGCATCCAGGCCCTCGCCGCCCTGGCCCCCAAGACCGCGCTGCTGGTCGAGGGCAGCGGAACGCGTGAGATCCCCGCCGATTCACTCGCCGTGGGCCAGACGGTGCAGGTCAACCCCGGCGCCCGCGTCCCCGCCGACGGCACCATCTTGACCGGCACCTCCAGCCTGGACGACAGCCCCGTGACCGGGGAAAGCGTTCCGGTCGTGAAGACGGTGGGCGAGACCGTGTACGCCGGCAGCATCAACACCGACGGCGTGCTCACGCTGCGTGTCGATAAGGCGGCGGCCGACAACACCATCGCCCGGATCATCCACTTGGTCGAGGAAGCCGAGGGCAGCAAGGCCCCCACGGCGCGCTTCATCGACCGCTTCAGCCGGTACTACACGCCCGGCGTGGTGCTGGTCTCCGCGCTGGTGGCCCTGGTACCGCCCCTGCTCCTGGGCCAGCCGTGGCATCCGTGGCTGTACAAGGGCATCGCGCTGCTGCTGATCGGCTGCCCCTGTGCGCTGGTGCTCTCCGTACCCGCCGCCATCACCAGTGCCATCAGCGCGGGCACGCGGCGCGGCCTGCTGATCAAGGGCGGCGCGGCGCTGGAAACCATCGGTACCGTCAGGACGGTCGCCTTCGACAAGACCGGCACGCTGACCGCCGGCAGGCCGCGCGTGACGGATATCGTGGGCATCGGCATTGACCGCAGCGAGGTGCTGCGCCTCGCCGCCGCCGTGGAATCGGGCAGCAGCCACCCGCTGGCCCGGGCCATCACCGACGCGGCCTCCAGGGAGAAGGTCACCGTCCCCCCGGTCACGGACGCCCAGGCAATCCCCGGCAAGGCCGTCTCCGCCACGGTCGAAGGCCGCGCCCTGAGTGTGACCTCGCCCCGCCACGCGGCGACTCTGGCGCCGCTGACTCTAGACCTTCAGCTTCAGATTGCCGCGTTCGAGGAACAGGGCCGCACGGCCGTTGTGCTTGTGGGTGACTCGGTGGCGATGGGCCTGATCGCCATCCGCGACGAACCCCGTGCGGACGCGAAGGCTGCCCTGGCGCAGCTACGTGACCTAGGCGTGAACACCGTCATGCTCACCGGCGACAATGCCCGCACCGGACAGGCCATCGGCCGTGACCTGGGCCTGACCGTGCAGGCCGACCTGCTGCCCGAGGACAAGCTCGCGGTCATCGCGCAGCTCAGGGCCCAGGGTGGCGTGGCCATGGTCGGGGACGGCATCAACGACGCCCCCGCCCTGGCCCAGTCGGACGTGGGCATCGCCATGGGCGGCGGCACCGACGTGGCCCTGGAGACCGCCGACGCGGCCCTGCTGCGCGAGCGGGTGATGGGCGTGGCCGACCTGGTGCAGCTCTCGCGCGACACCATGACGAACATCAAATGGAACATCGCCTTCGCGCTGGGCCTCAAATTGATTTTTCTGATCACCACCCTGCTGGGCTACACGAACCTATGGATGGCGATCCTGGCCGATACCGGCGCGACGGCCATCGTGACCGCCAACGCCCTGCGGCTGCTGCGCTGGAAGGGGAAGGGCGACACGCAGGCCACGACAGGGCCGGCCCCCACCCTCGCCCCGAGCGGCACCTGAGCACCCGTGCCCGGCTTCAGCGACGGCAAGCCGTCTAGGGCAGCCGAAGCCGAATTCACCGCAAAGAATACCCAGGTTGATGTGGACGCACTGGACGAGACGCAGCGGCGCGCGGACGTGAATGCCGTCCAGTCCATCCGGCCTGACCCTGTCTCAGATTCAGATGGGACTGGCCATGGGGCCACGGCCAGTCTCGGTTTGGGTGTTTCGACAGTGATGCATCGACCATGCGCTCTAGCACCCCGCACTACACTGGAGTGGTGAGAACGGTTTCTCAAGACGACCTCTGTGAGGTGGCCTGCGTGCATCCGGAGGCGGTGCGCCAGGCCCGGCTGACGCTGCCGGACGCCGGATGTGTCGAGCAGGCGAGCGCCTTCCTGAAAATGGTGGCCGATCCCACGCGGCTGAAGATCCTCAGCGCGCTGCGTGTGGGGGAACTGTGCGTCTGCGACCTGTCAGGCGTCGTGGGGATCAGCGAGAGTGCCATGAGCCATCAACTCCGGCAGCTGCGCACCGGCCGGGTGGTGACGTTTCGCAAGGAAGGCCGGGTCGCGTACTACCGCCTGCTCGATCACCACGTCACGACGCTGATCGACAGTGCGCTGGAGCACGCGCGCGAATAGGCGACCACACCCGCGCCATGGCCGACCTGCTCAGGGCATTCGGAGCTGGATTGCTCTGGA
Source organism: Deinococcus sp. KSM4-11 (assembly GCF_004801415.1). Lineage (NCBI taxonomy): Bacteria > Thermotogati > Deinococcota > Deinococci > Deinococcales > Deinococcaceae > Deinococcus > Deinococcus sp. KSM4-11. The sequence continues at coordinate 378,795 of NZ_SSNX01000003.1, forward strand.
ACGTCGAGGAGCCGGCGGTCGATCATCGGCTGGCCTTCGCGACGGACTCTGCCATAAGCTCGGAACCAGCGACGCTGTTGAAGACGCGTTCGTGATGATCCACGCCGACGGCACCCACTGATTCCTTGCGCAGGATGACGTGGAACTCGACCCGGAGGTGGAGGGCCAGTCGGTACGCACCACATGACGCGCCCAGATGCTGGCCGGCGGCCGCAGCATCCCATCAACTACACTGCGTCCATGACCGATCAGGCCGCGACGACTGTCCTTGACCTCCTCAAGGCCCTGGCCAGCGACGTGCGGTTCGAGGTGATTCGGATTCTGGCCCACGGCGAACACTGCGTCTGCGATCTGGAGGCCATCCTGGCACTGCCGCAGTCCAAGGTGTCCTATCACCTGGCCGCCCTGAAAGACGTCGGCCTAGTGAGCAGTGAGCAGCGGGGCAAGAACAGTTACTACCGCCTGGAACGCGAGCGGCTGTATTCCGTCGGCGGCGACCTGCTCTATGCGCTGCTCACGCCTGACCCGGCCCCGACGCACCGAATCAAATCGCTCTGTTAAGGTAGCGACATGACCCGCGTCCTAATCCTGTGCACCCACAACAGCGCCCGCAGCCAGATGGCCGAGGCCCTGACCCGCAACGCGGCGCGCCGGATCGGGATTGATCTCGAGGTGTACTCCGCCGGCACCGAGGCCACCCGGGTCAAGGACGATGCGAAGACGGTCATGGCGGAACTCGGCCTGGGCCTCGACACGCACACCAGCAAGACGCTCTACGACGTGCCTGACCCCTGGAACTTCGACTATGTCATCACGGTGTGCGACAGTGCCGCTGAGGCCTGCCCGGTCTATCCCGGCAAGACTGAGCGGCTCCACTACCCCTTCACCGATCCATCCGGCGGCAGCCTCGACCGCTGGCGCGCGGTGCGCGACCAGCTCGGGATCCAGTTTGATGCGTTCGTCCAGAGCCTCAGGGACGGTCGGCCGGTACCGCCCAGCTACGACGACAGTTCCGCCGTCACCGTCGCCTGAATGGAGGCCCCTCTGTCCAGGGCACTCCTGGCCGAGCTGATCGGCACCTTCGCGCTGATCTTCTTCGGGCCAGGCGCCGCCGTGGTCGATGCCCAGACCGGGGCTCTGGGGCATGCGGGCGTTGCTCTCACCTTCGGGCTGACGGTGGCCGTGGTCATCGCGGCGCTGGCCCCGATCAGCGGCGCGCACATCAACCCGGCCGCCACCGTCGCCCTGACCCTGGCCGGTCGGTTTCCCATGGGCCGGGTCTTGCCCTACGTCGCGGCGCAGCTGGTGGGCGCCACCCTGGCGGCCTTCGTGCTGCTCGCGCTGTTCGGGATGAAGGGCACTCTGGGCGTGACGGTTCCCGCCGGAAGTGTCGGGCAGGCCTTCGTGCTGGAGCTGATCATGACCTTCGTCCTGCTCCTGGTGGCGCTCCGCAGCGGGTTGCCGTGGTCGGTGGGCGGCGTGGTGGCCCTGGAAGCCATGATGGGCGGCCCCATCACCGGAGCGAGCATGAACCCGGCGCGCTCCTTCGGCCCGGCCCTGGCGAGCGGGATCTGGACGGCGCACTGGCTGTACTGGGCCGCGCCACTCCTCGGGGCTGGACTCGCCGTTGTGGTGAACCATGTCCTCAGCCCCCGAGAGCCTATCGAGGCCGATCCACATCAGGCGCAGGAATTCGCCCCTCAAAGCCCACAGCCCTGAGCGATCTCCAACAGCTGATCGTTGACTTCCACAACTGTTGACCTTGACAACTTTATTGCGTAGGGCTACAGTTCGGATATGACCGTTGTCGAAGACAACAACCTAGTGGCCCCGCAGCAGGCCGGCCCGCTGCTGCGAACGGTGACTCGGCTGTTCACCCAACTGCAACAGCGCAACTTCGCGTGCTGCGACGTGCAGTCCGCGACCCAATGTGCGATCCTCACCACCCTGGAGCGCGAGGGCGACCAGACCCTGACCGCCCTGACCCGCACGCTGAACCTCGACAAAGCCTGGCTCAGCCGCAGCACCGACGACCTGGTGGAACAGGGTCGACTGGTCAAGGCGCCGCACCCCGGCGACCGCCGCGCCCTGCTGCTGCGCCTGACCGATGCCGGGCACCGGGCCGCCCACGAGCTCGACGCGCAGCTCAACGCCCAATCCGCCCGGGTGCTGGCCCGCCTGCCGGCAGCGGAACAGGCGGTGGCCCTGCAGATCCTCGGCAACTTGAGTGCGGCGCTCCAGTCTGAGCTGGACGGTGACGGCGGTGTCGCATGCTGATCCGCGACGCGACCCCCGCAGATCTGCCCATTGTTCTGAAGCTCCTCGCGGCCGTCCACCTGCCTACCGCCGGGGCCGAGGAACATCTCAGCTCCTTTCGCCTCGCCGAAGAGGGTGAAGTGGTCGGGCTGGCTGGCCTCGAGGTGCACGACGACGTTGGTCTGCTGCGTTCGGTGGCGGTCGCGCCGACCGCACGTGGGCAGGGGATCGCCGCTCGACTTGTCGACGAAGTCATCGAATAGGCCCGGCACCGTCACCTGAAGGCCGTCTACCTGCTCACGACGACGGCCGAGACTTATTTCCCGCGTTTCGGCTTCGCGAATGTGCCCCGCTCAGCGGCCCCGGCCGCCCTGCTCGCCTCCCGCGAGTTCCAGGGAGCCTGTCCGGCCTCCGCCTCCCTCATGCGCCTCGCCCTCAAGGAGCCCACCATGACCCAGACCATTCCCGGACTCGCCGGCCAGAGTTCGACCGCAGCGCTCCTGGACGCCCTGCGTTCACCATCACAGCGTCCCCTGGAGTTCTGGCTGCTCGGCCAACCGCTCATCGGCCCCGGCTACCACGTCACCGAGGTCAAGGCCGTAAGTATCGAGGCGATGGACTGCGGCGGGAAGGCGGCCAGCTGGCGCGAGACCGTGATCCAGTTGATGGACGGCAGCGCCCAGGAGGCCGAGGCCGGCTTCATGACGACCCGCAAGTTCCTGGCCATCTACGACCGCGTCACCCGCCGGATTCCGGTGCGGGACGAGGCGGAGGTGCGCTTCGAGTACGGCAACGCCGCTTCGCCCGCGCTGCAGTACCACGTCAGCCACGTGGACGAGCAGGCCGGGCGCACGATCGTCCACCTGCGCACACCCGGCGTGCAGTGCAAGGCCGGAGACAGCTGCGGGCAACCGGCCGCCGAGGCACAGGCTGAAGGCTGCGCGCCGGCCAGCGGGTGCTGCACGCCTCAGGCGCCCATCAGCCTGCAGTGACCTCCCCGTCTCCCCGCCAGCGTCCCCTGATCTGGACGCTGGCGTTTCTCTCCACCGCCGGCTACGGCGCGCTGTACTACGCGCAGCCGCTGCTCGCGGTCGCCACCGAGCATGTCACCGGCTGGAGCCGCGCCCAGACAGGTCTGGCCTTCACGCTGGCGCTCCTCACCAACGCGGCGCTGGCCCCGGTCGTCGGCCGTGCGGTCGACCGCTTCGGGGGCCGGGCGCTCATCAGCGGCGGCGCGGCCCTCGGCGCCGCCGCCCTGGCCGGTCTGAGCCTGCACCCCACCTACCTGGGCTTCGTGGCGTGCTGGGTGCTCGCGGGCGTGGCCATGACCCTGACCTTCTACGAGCCGGTGTTCGTGGTGGTCGCGCAGCAGTTCCAGCCGGCCGACCGTCGGCGCGCCACGCTCACGATCACACTGGTGGCCGGGCTGGCCAGCACTATCTTCGTACCGCTCACCAGCGCGGGACTTCAGGCAGGCGGGTTGACGGTGGCCCTCGGGACGCTCGCGGGCCTGCTGCTGATCACGGCCGGGCTGGGGTGGATCGTGCTGCCGCGTGCGGGCCACGATGCGGGGACACGGACGGGTATCCGACCTGGCTTTCAGCCCGACCCTGCCTTTCGGCGCCTGGTGCTGAGCTTCACCCTGGCGCGCATCGTCTCGGTGGGCACCGGCCTGCAACTCGCGCCTCTGCTGCTCGCGCGTGGGGAGGCGTCAGCGGTCGCAGCGGCACTCGCTGGCCTGATGGGTCTCGCGGCCCTGCCCGGCCGGGTGCTGTTCGCGCCGCTGCTCAATGGTCTCGGCATTCGGCGGCTGACCGCGCTCCTGTTCGTCACCTTGGGTCTCGGGCTACTCCTCCTCGCCACCCTGTCCTCCACCTGGGCCGCCGCCGTCGCGATTACACTGTTCGGGCTGGCCAACGGCGCGCTCACCCTGGCCCGCACGGAGCTGCTGCTCGCGCGCTACGACGCGAACCGCTTCGGCACAGTCAACGGATGGCTTGCCTGGCCCGTCAACCTCGCCCAGGCGCTGACGCCCTTCGCGGTGGGCCTGCTGTTCAGTTGGGGCGGGAGCTACTCCCCCTCACTGTGGGGCCTGACGGGGCTGGCGGCGCTCTCAGCTTGGGTGGTGCGCGCCGAGACGCTCGACCCAGCCGCTTGAACGATGAGCGCGCGGAACGTATCGTTCTCCCCTGGTTTCACTGCACACGCCACGGCACACAGCTCGGTCGGTGATGGTCACGAACAGGCGCCACTGCACTCGACGGGCACCGCGTGAACAGTCCGGAGGCTCGGCCTGCACGGCAGCCTCGGTGTCCTAGGCACGCAGCAGGGCGCGTCCGAACGCGGTGGCACATGGCTTCCCTGCCCAGGTACAGCCTACAGATCCCAGCTGGCCAGCATCTTCGTCTTGCCGAAGGTCTCGTCGAAACCATAGGTGCGGATGTGCACGCGGCCGTCCTTCATGACCTGCACGGTCGCCCACGCGTAGTACCGGTCGACCGGGGTGGTGCTGTCGCCGGGTTTGGCCTCGAAGGGGCTGCCGCCGGAGCCGACGATGACCTCCCACGCCTTGCCGCCCTGATCCTTGCGGGGCTGCATGGCGTGGTAGATGTGCTCATGTCCGGCGAAGGACGTCGCGCCGTACTGCTCGATCACGTCCCAGAACGCCGCCTGGTTGGCAGGATCGGTGTCGATGCCACCGGGCGCGACCTTGTCGTTGTACTTGTAGGTATAGGCGGGTTTGTGGCCGAACACGAAGAAGCGGGTCTGCCCGCGTGCCTTCGCGGCGGCGAAGTCCGCCCCCAGCCACGCCACCGGCGCGTGGCTGTCCCAGCCGACCGCGTCGGTGTTGATCACGGCGAAGTGGATGGGGCCGACATCGAAGGAGTACGTGAGCTGCTTCTGATCCGTCGTGATGGTGTCGGCGCCGCCGATGGCCGGCGTGTTCGCCGGATCGAAGTGCGTGGCGTTCAGGCTGGTCAGGGCGGCGAAACGCGTCTGGTCGAGGATCAGGTCGCCCATGTTGGCGCGCCACGCGTCCTCATTGCCGGGGCGGGCCAGCTTGAAGCCCTTGCCGGCCGCGTCGGTGCCCTTCTCCTGGGTCTCGTGGTTGCCCGGCACCGGCACCACGTAGGTGCCCTGTTCCATCAGGGTGGCGGTCATGCCGCGCCAGAAGGCGTACTGGCGGTCGAGGGTGGCCCGATCCGTGGTGTAGCCCATGATCATGTCGCCATTGAAGAAAAGGGCCTTCGAGCCCTGGGCGTTCGCCTCCGTCATGATGCGCGTCCACGCGCGGGTGTTCTGAAGCCACAGCCTGTTCTGGGCGTTCAGGCCCTCGGTGGTGGGATCTTCGCGGCTGTCGCCCACCGTACTGAAGGTCAGCAGGACGTCCGAGGACGGTTGGCCCATCGCCGGGGCGCATCCGCCCAGCACGAGTCCGAGGGCGAGCAGGGCCGCAGAGGTCAGTGTTTTCACGCGCGCAGTGTGGCGGGGGGCGGTCAGGCAACAGTCATCCCGGTCTGGCGCGGCCCGGGCGACTCACGCGCGGCGCGGCAGACGGCCCAGGACGGCGCCTACGGCGGCCCCCAGCACCGCGCCCTGCCCGGCATCCCAGCCGGTCGCCAGGCCCAGCAGCGCCCCGCCGAGCGCGCCGATCACCACACCAGACGTCAAGCGGTCTGCACGCCTGGACGTCATGATTCGGGGAAGCCGGGCACCGTCAGCCGGGGGTCACCGGCGCTGGCCTGGGCGTCGCGCCGCTTCAGCGCGCGCAGCAGGGACATGTTGTTGCTGGTCAGGCCGTCCACGCCCAGGGCCAGCAGGTGTTCAGCCACCGGCCCATGATCGACCGTCCACGCCAGCAGCAGGACGCCCAGCGCGTGCGCGGCATCGACCATCGCGCGGTTGACGGTGCGCCAGTAGACGGTCACGGCGTCCAGGGTGTGCAGGTGGCGCAGGCTGGACGCCAGGGTGCGGTAGGTCTCCGCGTCGGGCGTCAGCGAGACGGCCACGCCCGGACGCCCGGCCTTGAGGGCCAGCAGCGTGTCCACGTACCCGCCGCACACGATCACGTCCTCCACGCGCTGGGCCGTGATGAAGTCCAGCAGCGCGTCCTGAAGCGCCGGGGCCTTCAGGTCGATCAGCAGGCCGCTGACGCCGCGCACTTCCTCGGCCGCCTCATGCAGGGTGATCACGGTGCCGTCCGGCGTGGACAGGGTGCGCAGCTCCGCCAGCGTGTGATCGGCAATGGCATGGCCACCGTCGGGCGTGACGATGTGCCCGTCGTGCCACAGCAGCAACTGCCCGTCGCGGGTGAGGTGCACATCCAGCTCGACGTAGTCCGGCTGGATCTCCAGCGCGGCGCGCAGCGCCTCCAGGGTGTTCGGTCCGGCCGCCCAGGACGCCCCGCCATGCGCGGTGGTCAGGACACCGGCCGCGCGGCGTTCAATCAGGTACGGATTGGTGGTTCTCATGCGCGGATTCCGTGGGACGGCACGGCGTCGCCCAGCAGCGCACCATTCTGATACGTCAGGGCGCGGCGCACCCGGACGAAGGCCATATCCGGGGCCTCGCCCCGCGCGAGCTGCACCGTCAGGGGCACGGCGCCGACCGGGCCGGGCAGCGCCAGGCGCCCACGCACCTCGCGCACCGGGCCGAGGTCGAGCACCTGCTCCACCCGGAAGGGCGCGCCGAGGTCGCTGAAGTGCAGGTCCTCTGGCCGGACGGCGAGTTCCGCGCCCGGCGGCACGTCCAGGCCCAGGGTCGGCCCGGCGCTGCCCGGCAGGAAGTTCATGCGGCCGATGAAGTCCGCGACGAAGCGGGTGGCCGGGCGGGCATAGAGCGTGCCGGGATCGTCGAGTTGCTGGAGCACGCCGCCTTCCATCACCGCGATCCGGTCGGCGACGGCCAGCGCTTCCTCCTGGTCGTGGGTGACGAACACCGTGGTGATGCCCAGCTCGCGCTGAATGGCGCGGATCTCGTCACGCAGGCTGACGCGCAGCTTGGCGTCCAGGCTGGAGAGCGGCTCGTCGAGCAGCAGCACCTGGGGTTCCAGCACCAGCGCGCGGGCCAGGGCGACCCGCTGCTGCTGCCCCCCCGAGAGCTGCGCCGGGCTGCGCCGCTCCATCCCGGGCAGACCGACCAGGGTCAGGGCCTGATGCACCTTGTGCACCACCTGGGCGTCGGGCAGGCGGCGCAGCTTCAGGCCGAAGGCGACATTGTGAAACACGTTCATGTGCGGCCACAGCGTATAGCGCTGGAAGACCATCGCGGTGGGCCGCGTTTCCGGGCCCCGGCGCAGCATGGACTGCCCGTCGATGCGGACGTCCCCGGCATCGGGCGTGAGAAAGCCTGCCAGCAGCCGCAGGGTGGTGGTCTTGCCGCAGCCGGACGGGCCGAGCAGGCACACCAGTTCCCCGCTGGGGATGGTGAGGTTCAGATCGGCCACGGCGGGGCGGCCGGCGTAGACCTTGTGGACATGGTCGAACTCGATGGTGGACATCTCAGCCTCCCTTGAAGCCGGCGGCGAGGTAGCCGGAGAGCAGGTATCTGCGCGCGAGGAGCAGCAGCACGACCGACGGCGCGGCGAGCAGTACGCTGAACACGGCGCCGACGGGTTCCGGGTAGCTGGACACCAGCGAGTACATCTCGACCGGCAGGGTGGTGATCTCCGGCGTGCCGATGATCAGCGTGGCCTGCGCTTCGTCCAGGGAGCCCAGGAAAGTCAGGATCAGCGCCACGATGATCCCCGGCAGCGCGATGGGGAGCGTGACGCTGAAGAACACCCGCAGGGGACGGGCCCCCACGTCCCGCGCGGCTTCCTCCAGTTCACGCGGCACGGCCCCGAAGGCGGCCGCGGGAATCCAGATCATAGTCACCAGCGAGTTCACGAGCTGCACGAACACCACGCCCCAGAACGTGCCGATCAGATTCAGGCGGAAGAACAGCGCCGCGATGGCGATGTACAGGCCCAGTTTCGGGAAGGCGTTCGAGGCGAGCAGCGACACGTACAGCAGCCGCTTGAGGGGAAAGTCGAAGCGCGCGAAAGCGTAGGCGGCGGGCAGGCAGATCACCGCCGAGAGCAGGGTGACGGTCGGCGCGGTCGTGAAGCTCCAATACGCGGCCTTGCCGACATCGGCGTTCGTGAAGACCCACTGCCACCAGCGCAGCCCGAATTCCTGCGGCAGCACGCCTGGGAACAGCCACTTCTGCGTGACCGCCCACAGCAGCAGCGTCCAGATCGGGAGCAGCAGAAAGAGCCCGAAGGCCAGGATCAGGATGCGCGTCACGGCGCGCTTCAGGGCGGGAACGCCCAGGAACCAGGCGGCGCCGGCCGGCGGGGAGGCGGGCGCGGCGCCCACCTCTGTCCGGCTCATGCCCGCCCCCGGTTCTGCCGCAGGGTGGCGGCGACATACAGGTACCCGACCACCGCGCACACGGCGAAGCTGAAGACCGCCAGGGCCACGGCCACCTGCGGCTGCCGGAACGCACCGAAGTTCAGCTGCATGCTCACTCCGAGCATGGTGGGCGCGGTCGGCCCGAGCAGGTACGGCACCGTGAAACTCCCGAAGATGCCGATGAACGAGAAGGTCAGCACGATCAGGAGCGGCACGAGGTTCAGCGGCAGCACCAGCCGCGTGAGGATCGTCCAGAACGGCGCGCCCTGGTCGCGGGCCGCGTCGATCTGCTCCTCGGGAATGCCGTCCAGGCCGCTGGAGAGCATCAGCACCGCGAAGGGAATGCCGACCCAGACCTGCCCGAGCACAATGCCCCAGGGCAATCGGATCGGCGAGGTGTAGCCGAGGCCGACCTTCGAGAGCAGCGCCTCCAGCAGCCCGTTGTCGCCGTAGAAGGTCGTGATGGCGTACGCGGCGATGATGGTCGGGATGAACATCGGCAGCAGGTAGAGGGTGCGAACCAGTTCCGTGCTTCGGCCTTTGTGGAAGCGGCCGTAGAGTGCCAGGGAGTAGGCGAGTGCCGTGAGCAGCGCCGTCGCCGTGACCGTCACGAACAGCGTCAGGCGCAGGTCACGTCCAAAGGCCACATTCGAGACGAGCCTGGAGAACACCGCCAGCGTCGGATGGTCGCTGCGGATCAGGTCGAGTCCGGTCGTGTAGTTCACGTTGCCCGCGGGCACCAGCCCCAGCGAGAAGCGCAGGGCGTCCACGGCAGGCCACAGCACCAGCAGCGTCAGCACGAGCAGGGGGGGAAGCACGAAGAGAAGCCCCAGCAGGGACTTCCCGTTCATGCGTCTCAGGGGCGGGATCAGCACGTCACTTCTGGGGCTGCGGGGTGCCGGCGACGCGCTCGTACCACATGCGGGTCATGTCGGCGTTGAACTTGCTGGAGAAGCCGAAGGAGTAGTCCCCGGCCATATCGCCGAACTTCTGCTGCACGGCGGCCGGCATGTACTTGAGCTGCACGCCGGGGTAGCCGTTCATCTTGTCGGCCACGATGGCCTGCACGTCCGGCGTGAGCAGCCAGTTCAGGAAGGTGTACGCCGCGGCCTTGTTGGCGCTGTCGGCGGCCACCCCGATGTAGGCGGCGCCGCCGGAGAGCGGCGGGTCAATCTGCGTGAGCTTGATGTTCGCGGGCAGCAGGCCCTGCGCGAGGTAGCTCAGGCCCATGTCGGACCACACCGGACCCATGGTGATCGCACCCTTGCCGAGCAGTTGCAGCGTGCCCACGTTGTTCTGCGAGTACTGCCCGTTCTGGTACAGGTTCGGGGCGAGTTTTTTGAGGGTGGTGAAGCCCTGCTCCCAGTACTTTTCCATGCCCGCGTCGTAGTCGGTCTCGAAGGTGGTGGACGCGCTGGCGGGAATGCCGAGCTTCATGATGCGGGTGACCAGCGCGTTGCCGCTGCCACCGGTGTCCGGCGCGTTGTACGTGAACTGGCCGGGGTTCTTGCCGATCCAGTCGATCAGGGCTGAGAGGGTTCTGGGCGGGGTCTTGACCTTGCTGGAGTCGTAGGCCAGCACCACGGAGCTCGCGCGGTACGGCACGCCGAAGGAGCCGGCGCGGGCCAGCACGTTCGGGCTCACGCGGGCGAGCAGCGGCACCTTCTGCACGCTGAGCTTGTCGAGCAGGCCCTTGCTGGCCGCGTCCTCGACCGGGCCTTCCAGGATGTCCACGCCGCTGACCTTGCCGGCCTGCTTCGCGGCGGCCATGCGGTCGAGGGTGGACTGCGAGTTCGCACCGTGGGCGCTGAACACCAGGTTCACCTTGATGGTCGGGTTGGCCTTCTGGAACAGGGGGATCAGGTTCTTCTCCCACAGATCCTTGACGTTCACGTCGCCTTCCGAGTACAGGTTCAGCGTGGTCGGGGCTTGGGCCGAGGCGACGCCACCGATCGCGCCCAGCAGGAGGAGTCCGCACAACAGAGTGGTGTTCATGACGTCCTGACGGTAGGCCGGGCGTGTGACGGGACGGTCTGCGCGCGGTCAGGGCCATGTCAGTGCGCTGACCCGGGTGCCCTAGGCTCGTGTCATGGAACGGCACCGCTTCGCCTTCACCCTCGCCCCGGGCGACACCAAGACCCACCGTCATATCCCGGTGAACCTTCCGGAGGGCGCCGCCGCCCTGCGCGTCACGCTGTCCTTCACGCCCTGGACGCTCGGCGACCTCAAGAATCTCGTGACCCTCAGCCTCACGGGCCCGGGCGGCTTTCGGGGGGCGGGGCACCGGCACGGCAACGCGCAGGAGGTGATGGTCTCGGCGCGCGCCGCCACGCCCGGCTACCGGCCCGGTGAGATCGAGGCCGGGACGTGGACGGTCGGCGTGCATGTGCACCTGGCCCTGACTGCGCTGGACGCGGAAGTGGTGGTCGAGACGGTGCCCGCCCCGGACATCGACGCCGACGCCGAGCCGTCCATGCTGCCAAGCCTGCCGCCGCTCGCGCCCGGCGAGTGGATGATGGGCGATCTGCACTGCCACACCACCCATTCCGACGGCCGCTGGACGGCCCGAGAGCTGGCGGCGGCGGCCCTGACGCGCGGCCTGCGCTTCCTGGCTCTGACCGACCACAACACCACCAGCGGACGCGCCGAACTGGCGCGGCACTTCCCCGGCGTGCTGCTGCCCGGCCTGGAACTCACGACGTACTACGGACACGGCGTCATCATCGGCCGTCCGGAATACGCCGACTGGACGGCCATGACCCAGCAGGTGGGCATGCGCGCCCTGTCCGACGCCCTGCAGACAGAGGCTGGCGCATACCTGACCATTGCCCATCCTTTCGCGCCCGGCGATCCCTTCTGCACCGGCTGCACCTGGACGTACTTCGACCTGCGACCCGGCGACGCCACGCACCTGGAGGTCTGGAACGGGCAGCGGTCTGCGCATCACAACGCCCTGGCGCTCGAGCACTGGTACGGCCTGCTGCACGCCGGACGGCACGTGACCGCCACGGCCGGTACCGACAACCACGGCCCCGCGTACCGGCCGGATCACGGCCTGACCTGCACGCCCGCCACCGACGACCCCGCCCGGCTGGCCGCGCAACTGGCCGCCGGCACGACCTACCTGTCGACGGACGCCGCGCTGAGGCCCTCGTTCAGGGCGGGGGAGCACGCCGTGGAACTGGGCTCATCCTTTCCGGGCGGCGCGCTCGACGTGCGGCTGGAATGGCTCCGTCCCGTCGAGGGCACGCTGGTCTGGGTGATCGACGGTCGGCGTGAGGAGCAGCCGCTGAGCGGCCAGGAGCCCGTGGAACGCACGCTGGACGTCCGCCGCTGGCTGAACCTGGAGCTTCGTCTGCCCGACGGCAGCCTGCAGACGCTCACCAACCCGGTGTACGCGCTTCCATAAGTCCGGGCCCCGGCCCGACGGGTGCAGGGCGAGGAGCGGGGCCGCACCCAGCAGGTGCTGCGCCGTCACAGGAGGGACGCGACCTGACCCTCGCGCCGACTTCGCTCCGCCGCGAAGACCATCGTGTGGCTTTCGAGCGTCTCCAGAGGGCCACTCAGGATCAGACTGGGATCCCCGGCGGCCACGGCGGCCAGGAATGCCCGCACGAGCCCGTCGTCTCCCCCACCGTGGGTGGACAGGTCATACGTGCCCTCCTCGGCGGCGGTGTCGATGGTCTGGGTACGCTCCGTCAGGAAATCGTAGATCTGGATGGTGCGGCTGTCGGTGACGAGTTCCCCCCGGGTGCCGAAGATGTGGGTCTCCCGGCCACGCATGCGGTTGAACCCGGTCATGGTGAAGCTGGCCGTGATGCCCCCGGCGAACTCGAGATTGACCACCTGATGGTCTACGACGTCGTTGTCACAGGCGTACACGCAGCGGCCATACGGCCCGTTCCGGAGCGCGGCGGTCACGGTCTCGACCGTCGGACGCTCGGTGAGGACGTTGACCGGCCAGCCGGTGCCGCCGGCGGCGACCTGCCCGAGATACAGGCGGGTGGCGGAGTACGGGCAGGCCTGCTCGACCTCCGGCGGGCACGTCACGCAGCGGTCGGCGGCGCCGGGCGGCTGGTTCTCGCGTCGGAAGTGCTTCAGGCTGCCGAACGACGACACGCGCTCGCACGGCTGGCCCACCACGTAACGCAGCCAGTCGAGGTCGTGGCAGGACTTGGCGAGCAACATGGGGCTGCTCTGCGCCTCCTTGCGCCAGTGTCCGCGCACGTAGGAGTGCGCCTGATGCCAGAAGCCGACCGGTTCGAGATGCTGGAGGCTGACGATCTCGCCCACTGCGCCCGACGCCAGTAGCCGCTTGAGCGCCCGGGTGTGCGGCGTGTACCGCAGCACATGGCAGACCCCGAAGATCACGCCGGCCCGCGTGACCGCCTCGACGATGGCGCGGCACTCCGCCTCCGTGGGGGCCATGGGTTTCTCGAGCAGGATGTGGTAGCCGCGTTCGGCGGCACGCTGCGCGGGGGCGACGTGCAGGTGATCTGGGGTGGTGATGAACACGGCGTCCGCCCGGCGGGGGGCGTTCAGGGCGTCGTGCCATGAGGCGTGGACGGCCTCCGGGGACAGCCCATGCAGCTGCGCGAAGTGCGCGCGCCGCGCCGCCTCCGGTTCCGCGATACCGACGACCCGACCCTCCTGCGGGTGGCGGCGCAGGTAGTCGGCGTAGGTGCGGCCGCGGCTGCCGGCACCAATCACAAGCACCGTGACAGGCGGCTGGGAGCGCGTCATACGGGCCCTCTCGGCGCGGCCGGCACCACCCACGCGCGGGCCGGGTGCGCGTAGGCGAGGGCCGCAGCACCCAGGGCGTCCAGGGAGGCGTGCGGGGCCAGCCAGGCGTATTCGGCGGTGATGGGCCGCTGGCACTGCGCGCCGGGCACCGGGTACGGCGGGCCGGCCTGACTGGGCCGCTCGGGCAGGTCGTCGCGGGACAGCCAGCCGACCGCGCGCACGAGGGTGAGACTCAGGCCGCCCAGGTGCCCGTACTCACTCAGGCCGCGGGCCGCCACGCCCCAATAGCCGTCGCCGCACGGCTTCGCAGCCCAGTGGGCCAGAGGATGCTGATCCGTGGGTTGATCGGCCCACGCCGCAGTGTCCGGCCCGGGGAGACGTTCGGGACGGAACACCACCACGTCGGCGCTGTCGGCATGGCTGCCCTCGCCGGTGCCCGGGAAGTGCACGCGCAGGCGGTGGTCCTCGGCCGCGTTGACGAACGTGGTGCGGAACTCCAGGTGGGCGGCGTCGGCCCACAGGATCACCTGGGTGGTGACGGTCATGCGAACCGTCCCGGCGCTGCGCTGGGCGCGGCCCGGCGCGAGCCGGCCGGGCACCGTGAGGTCGTAGGTGAGGTCGAGTCGGGTGCCGGCCGCCCCAAGCGGGGCCGTGGTGCTCGCGACCAGAACCGGCGTGAGCACCGGGCCGTCCACCACGCTGAAGGTGTACGTGTCGCCGCGATCCCCGACGTCCTGGAGGGCATGCAGACCACCCCAGACGCGGCCGCTCGCGAGATCGGTCACGGCGAGCGTGCCGGCCGCAGGCTCCACGTCGACCCGGAGGCGGCCGTTGTCCATGGCGTGGGTGCCCGGCAGCGGGGAGGCGGTGACAATAGTCAGGGGCAGGGCCTGCACGCGCTGCGGCGCCACGAGTGCGGCGGCCACGGTGGCCTCGGTGCGGTGGACGCGCAGCTCCACGGTTCTGACCTCCCGGTCAATGGCGTCGTTCAGCATCGCCTCGACCGGGGGGCAGTCCGGGTGCGTGGCCCCCTCGTCCACCTCGGCGGTGAGGTGATCCCCGTCGACCGTCCAGGCGAGCGTCCGGATGGGATGCCGGTCATGCAGCTGCTCGAGCCACTCGGGCAGGGCGCTGACCGGGCCCGCCAGGGTACTAACGAGGGCAGAGTGCACGTGGGTAAGCGTGACCGGTCGGTTCCCCAGCAGGAGGCCGGCGCTGGCTGCCTCCGCACGGGTGAGCAGGGCGCGCAGCTGCACCCTGGGCGCGCCCTGCGGGTTCAGGACGAGGACGTGCCCGGCGTGGGGGCCGCCGGCGAGGCGGGTCAGGGCCTCGTGCTCGAGTTCCTCGGCAATCCCCTCGGCCTGCTGGGAGCGCACGTCCATCTCGTCGTGCACGTCGTCCACGCTGCACCCGCAGATGCTGTCGTGCGGGTGGTTGCGGATCAGCAGCGTCCACGCCCGGCGCAGGAAGGCGGGGGCCGGCGCGGGGCCGGTGGCGGCCGCAAGCTCCAGCAGCGGCTCGGTGCTGAAGCGCAGGCGGTCATCCAGCGCGAAGTTGCGCTGCTTGAGGTACAGCCGTGCGGAGAGCGTGCCGCTCAGGAGCGGGTGGAACTCCCCGCTGCGCAGCTCGCCACGGTACGTCGGCAGTTCCGGCTGCGCCGCCCGCACCGCCTGCACGTACCGCTGGTGGTCGGAGAACACGAACGGCGCGCCGAGCCCGGCGATCAGGGTCGGCACGCTGCGCTGGGGGCGGCTGTGGTCGGAACCGAGTTGGACGAGCAGTTCCGGGCTGTTGGCCTCGGCCTGCAGGGCCGCGACCGCCCGCTGCAGCTGCGTGGTCGCGGCCGGGGCTGCCTCGGCGAGCGTCATGCCGTACCCGATCGGCTCGCGGTGCGCGAGGACGGTCTCGCCGCCCGGCGCCGTCCACCAGAACAGGTCGCCCAGCGCGTTGACGGCGGCGGACGTGCCGCGCGTGAAGATCGCCGCGTCCACGCCCTCGCCCCGGAGCAGGGCGGGCAGGGCCGCCAGGTGCCCGAAGGCGTCGGGCAGGTAGCCGACCATCACCGGCTCGCCGCCCAGGTCACGGACGAGCTGGCAGCCGAGCCGGAGGTTGCGGCGCAGCGCCTCGGCGCTGACGAGGAACTCATCGGGCTGCACGTACCACGGGCCGGCGCGCAGGCGGCCGCCCTGCAGGAAGCGGCGCAGGTCGCCCTCCCGTTCCGGACGAATCTGCAGGTAGTCCTCGAGGACGATGGCCTGGCCGTCCAGCGTGAAGGTGTAGGTCTCGTGCTCCTCGAGCAGCGAGAGCACGGCGTCGATGGTCTGCACCAGCCGGAAGCGGAACCGCTCGGCGCTCAGGTACCACTCCCGATCCCAGTGGGACGTGCACACCACGTGCACGCGTTCGGCGCCGGTCACGGCCACACCACGCCGCTCAGGGCGCGCACGCTGCGCGCCGCCCCGGCGTCCGTCACATGATCCGGCCAGCGCCCACGGGCGAGGGCCACGTGCTCTGGCGGGGTGGGGATGGTGACCTCCGCGCGGTGGTACGCGGCTGCGCGAACCGGCACCTCCCCGCGCAGCGGCCCCTCGAACGGGCACTCGAACAGCACGTCGCGGCCCGCGTACACGGTGAAGGTGCCGCCCGGCGGACCGCTGACGTCGTAGTGCAGCTGCCCGCCGTGCGAGCTCAGGTCGATCAGGGGTCCGGCGGGCTGCTCGCTGACGCACGTCCGGCCGGCCAGGATGCCGGCGTACAGGTCACCCCCGTAGGCGCTGGCGGCGCGGATCCAGGTGGTGGGCGAGCCCACCTGCAGTTCGGGCGGCGTGGGATCGGGCCATCCGGCGGCCTGGTGCCGGTCGCTGCCGCCCACCGGGGGAACGCGGTGACCACGGTCGAGCAGGGTGAGCCACTTCTCGCGCGCGATCCAGTTCAGGGTCAGCCACGGGCCGTTCCATACCTCGAAGGCGTCGAACTGATCTTCAAAGCCCCAGGCCCAGTCGCAGCTGGGACAGGTGGGCGACGGGTGGGCCAACACGGTCAGCAGCCGATCCTTCGCGGCGCGGCGCAGCACTTCCTGCACCTGTGCCGGCGTGGTCAGCCGGAACTCCAGCAGGGGCGCACGGCCGTGCGCCACGAAATGCCCGCGGTAGGTGGTGACCTCCTGCGCCGGCAGCAGGATGGGATCGTGCAGGTGCGCATGGTGCGTGACGGTGTTGTGGTCGGCGACCGCCACGAAGTCCAGCCCCCGGTCCCGCGCCGCGGCTGCCAGGGTCGCCGGGCGGCCGTGGGCGTCGGAATGCCACGTGTGGGCGTGCAGGTCGCCCCGGTACCAGCGCAGGGAGCCCTCCGGGTGGAAGTGCACCGTCACGCGCACATCGGCGCCTTCGGGGGGGATGTGGTACAGCCCGAGCAACACGGCGATGCCGGCGCGCAGAGCCCCCGGCTGGTACCCGGGCGTGGCGTCGGTCGGGGTCACGGTGAAGGCGCGCCGGGCGCCGCCACTCCAGCCGCGCACGCCCGCGGCGTCGGCGAGCCCGAGGTCGACGGTGGCGCTGTCCGGCGTGACCTCCTGCGTCACCGTGAGGCCGCGCGTGCCGGGCGGCACGGTGAGGGGCAGCAGCGGGTACGGCTGCGTGGCCGCGTCCTGCGGCGTGTAGTGGCGGTCGATCACCACCGGCCCGAAGTCCAGGGTCGTCACAGGCGCTTCCCCTCCTCGTCGAACAGAGACGTCCGGTTCCAGTCGGGCCGCAGCGCCACAACCGCCTCCGCAGGCACCTCGGCCTCGCCGTGGAGGCGCACCGCGATCAGGGTGTCTGCCACCTGAACCATCACGATGGTCTCCACGCCGAGGAGTTCCACCGCGACCACGTCGCCGCGCAGTTCACCCGCCGGATCCAGCGCGAGGTGCTCGGGCCGGACGCCGAGGGACAGTATCCGGCCCGCCAGGGCGCCCAGGTCATGCGGCGGCGTGAGCGTCAGGGCGCCGCAGCGCAGGGTGCCGCCCGGCTGCACCTGGACGCTCAGGAGGTTCATGGGTGGACTGCCGATGAAGCCCGCCACGAAGGTCGTCGCCGGGTTCCGGTACACGTCCAGCGGGCGACCCACCTGCTGCACGACGCCGCCCTGCATCACGGCCATGCGATCGGCCAGGGCCATGGCCTCCACCTGGTCGTGCGTGACGTACACGATGGTCATGCCCAGCTCGCGCTGCAGGCGCTTGAGGTACGCGCGCGCCTCGAGGCGCAGTTTCGCGTCGAGGTTCGACAGCGGCTCGTCGAAGAGGAACACGTCGGCGGGGTGCACCACGGCGCGCGACACCGCAGCGCGCTGCTGCTGCCCACCGGACAGCTGACCGGGGCGGCGGTCGAGCAGCGCCGCGAGCTGCAGTTGCCCGGCCACCTCATCGACCCGGCGCCGGTACTCGGGGCCGCGCACGCCGCGCACCTTGAGCGGATACCCGATGTTGTCCCGGACCGTCATGTGCGGGTACAGCGCGTAATCCTGGAAGACCATGCCGACGTTGCGCTCCGCTGCGGGGAGGGCCGTCACGTCGCGGCCGCCGATGCTGATGCGTCCGGCGGTGGGGGCTTCGAGGCCCGCGATCATCCGCATGGTGGTGGTCTTGCCGCAGCCGGACGGCCCGAGCAGCGCGAAGAACTCGCCGTCCTGCACCATTAGGTTCATCGCCTGCACGGCGGCGGCGGCGCCGAAGCGCTTCTCGAGGCCCTGCAGGGTCAGTTCAGCCATGACGCGCCGCACTCCTCATCTCGGTGGTGTGTCACCCTTTGATTCCTCCAAAAAACCGGAAGCCGTACTTCCAGTTGACCCACAGGTAGAGCAGCAGCACGGGAAGCACGTACAGGAACGAGTACGCGGACACCAGCGTCAGCACCGGCTGGCCGTTGTCGTTGTAGAACTGGTACGCCTGCACGCTGGCGGGCAGGTTGCGGTTGCTGCGCAGCAGGATATACGGCGTCAGGAAGCTGCCCCACACGCCCACGAAGGCCCACACGCCCACGACCATCAGGCCGGGGCGGATCAGCGGCACGATCACCTGCGGCAGGTACTGCCACGGCCGCGCGCCGCACACCGCCGCGCTCTCCTCGTAACTGCGCGGCAGGCCGTTCACGAAGTCCAGCAGCAGGAAGATGGCGGTGGGCAGCAGGCCGCCGCTCATGACCAGGATCACGCCCAGCTGCGTGTCGATCAGGCCCATCTTCAGGATGATGTTGTAGATGGGCACCATGGCCACGGTGCCGCCGATCACCGAGGAGAACATCAGCAGCAGCGCCGTGAAGACCCGCGCGCCGGGAATCCGGGCGCGCGACAGGGCATACGCGGCGAGCGCCGCGACCGCCGTGGTGAGCAGCATGCTGCCGGTCGCCTGCAGGGCGCTGTTGAGCAGCCCCGTGACCGCGTCGTGGTTGGCGAGCACCTGCCGGAAATTGCTGAGGGTGGGCGGCTGGGGCCACGCGGTCTCCAGGGTGGCCCGGGCGTTGAACGGCGCCGTGAGGAGCCACAGGGTCGGCAGGGCAAACAGCGCGGCCAGCACGGCCGTCACGAAGACGAAGCCCAGGCGGGCCGCGACGTCACGCCCGCGCATCGCGGGCCCCCCGACGGGACGCGAGCAGGTACGCGCCGGTGAGCACGAGGTTGAGCAGCATCACGACCATCGCGATGGACGTGCCCAGGCCCCAGTCCCCGAACTTGAAGGCCACCCGGTAGGTGTGGATGGCCACGATGTCGGTCTTGTTCAGCGGGCCGCCACCCGTGATCAGGAACGGCCCGAAGGTGTTGAACGTCCAGATGGTGATGAGCACCAGGGCGGAGAGGAGCTGCGCCTGGATGGACGGCAGGATGATGTCCCGCAGCTGCTGCGTGAAGCGGGCGCCGCTGACCGACGCGACTTCCAGGTAGGAGGGGGGGATGCCCTCGAGCGCCGCGGAGAACAGCAGCATGGAAAAGGCCGTGCCGCGCCAGATGTTGAACAGGATGATCGCCGTGAGGGGATGGTCGAGCGTCCAGTCGGGCCGGCCCAGGTGCAGCGCGCCGAGCACCGCGTTGAGCAGCCCGAAATCCCGGTCGAGGAACGACAGCCATCCGAAGGCGATCGGGACGTCCGGAAGGATCCAGCACAGCGTCACCAGCGTGAACACGACCTCGCGCCACACGCCGCGCCGACGGAAGAACAGCAGCGCGAGCAGCAGCCCCAGGCCCACCTGACCGGCCAGCGATCCGAGTACGAACACGCCGGTGATGACGAGCGAGTACCCCATGCCGCCCGGCAGCCACGTCGCCTGGTCGAACATCCGCGCGTAGTTCGCGAGGCCCACGAACTGCGCCTGGCCACCCAGCAGGCTCTGGTTGGTGAAGCTCACGGCCACGATCCACGCGAACGGCACCAGCAGGAACAGCGTGACGAGCGCCAGGGCGGGGAGCAGGAAGCCCACGCCGAGCGGCACGCCCAGCAGGGCCGGCGGCCGGGCGGGCCGCGGGCCAGGCGTGGGCTCCGCCGCGGCGCTCACTTCACCTCGGTGACGTTCCCCGCGCCGACGATCTGCGTGACGGCGGTCGCGTACGCGTCCATTGCCTGTTGCGGCGTCATCTGGCCGCTCACGACACGCTCGGTCATCAGCTGGGCCTGCTCACTGACCTTGGTATAGGCCGGGAGCATCGGCCGGGTCACGGTGATGGGCAGCAGCGTGGTCGCCATGTACTGCATGGTCTTGTCGCCGGGAATGCCGACGTCCTTGCGGATCCGCAGGCGGGCCTCCAGTTTCTGGTAGGCGTCCAGGGCGGGCTTGCCGCTCATGGTGGACAGCAGCGCCCACGCTTCCTGCGGGTGCTTGGTGTTGGGGTTGATGAGGTACCCGGTTCCACCGGAGATGGTGACGTAGTTCTGCTTGCGGATGCCCGCACCCGGCGCCTTGGCAGGCATGCGCGCGAAGCCGACGACGTCATCGCGGTTTTTCAGGCCACTCGGATCGTTGGGGTTGAGCACGGATCTCCACAGGTAGTCGCCCTCGGTCACCATGGCGAGATTGCCTTCCGCGAAGGCCTTGAAGCTCAGGTCACGGCCCGTGGGAATCAGCTGCCAGCGCACGTCGCCGAGCTTGTCGTCCACGTAGAGGGTCTTGTAGAAGTTCAGCGTGTCGAGGATGCCCGGCGAGCGGACGATCCACTTCTGCTGGGCCTGGTCGTACATCTGGGTGCCGGTGCCCAGGAGCAGCATGTCGTACCCCTGCATGGTGGTCGCCTCGCCCATGGCGGTGCCGGCATTGATCTGCAGCGGCGTCACGCCGGGCAGGGCCTTGAGTTTGCGCGCGGCGCTCAGCACGTCGTTCCAGCTGGTCGGCGTCCACGGCACCGGCAGGCCCGCTTTCTTGAACAGGTCGGTGCGGTAGTACAGGCCGCGCACATCGGTGCCGGAACCGATCCCGTAGAGCTTGCCCTGATACCCGAGCATGCCCTGCAGGCCTGACGGAATCTGCTCCCAGCCGTCCCAGGCGGTCGCGTTCTTGCCGACCACGACGTCCAGCGGCTTGATCAGGCCGGCCTGCACGAATTCCGGCACCCAGAAGCCGTCGAAGGACAGGATGTCCGCGCCGCGGCCGGCCTTCAGGTCCAGGGCGTACTGCTGCTTGGTGGCCTCGGCGTCGTTGGAGGTGTTCTGGAAGGTGACCGCGATGGTCTTGCCCTGCGCGGCCAGGGCCTTGTTGGTCGCCGGGATGACCGTCTGCGTGAACCACTGCTGGGCGAGGGCATTGAGCCCCGTGAAGGTCAGGGTGACGGTTTCGGCGGACGCGGCGGTGGACAGGGTGAGGGCAGCGAGCAGGGCAGCGTGACGCATGGTGTTCCTCCGAAGTCGAGGTGACAACCTCACGGGCGGGCGGGCGAACGGACGGCCAGCGGACGGTCAGGACAGTGATCTCAGGACGGTGAGCGCTGTGTGGAACGTCTGGGAATCAGGCGGTGCGGCACCACGGTGAGGAGCGGCGGGCCCGGTGCAGGCAGTACATGGATGGAGCGCAGCTGCTGCGTCGCGGCTACCTGCCCAAGCCGTCTCGCGTCGAAGTCGATGGAGGTCACCTCAGGGTCGAGATACGGGGACAGGTCATTGCCCATGCCGACCACGCCGATCTCCGGGGCCGTGAGGCCGGCCCGTTTCAGGGCCCTCAGGACGCCGGGCAGCAGCGCGTCGTCAGTGACTACGACGCTGTCATGGCCGTCCTCAAGGGCGCGGTCACAGGCGGCCATGGCGCCGGCCATGTCGCGGCAGTCGAACAGGCCCGCGCCCGTCGCCCCCGCGTTCAGCCCTGCGAAGCGGTCGGCGGTGAAGGTCAGTTCCAGCGGCCCGAGCAGAGCGGGCCGATGGTACCCCTGGGCACGCAGATGCGCGGCGATGTCCCGCCCGACGGCGACGTTGTCGGAGTCCACCCGTTCGCCCCACGGGGAGTCGTAGCGGCCCACGACCAGCAGGGGAGCGCCCGCCGCCTCGAACAGGCCGTAGGCGCCGGCCTCAGCGGGGTTCAGGAGCATGAACGCATCGGCGCTGCCGTCGCGCAGATGCGGCTCCAGGGCCTGGAAGTCACCGTCACGCAGGAACGACAGCGTCACGCGGTACTGGTGCGCGGAGGCAACTTCGGTGGCCCCGGCGAGGAAGTCGGTGAGGAAGCGGTTGGGGCTGTCGTGCTCGTCATGGGCGCACACCAGGTGCAACGTGAAACTGCGCCGGGCGGAGAGATTACGGGCGCTGAAGCTGGGCGTGTATCCGACCTCGCGGCAGTACGCGGTGACGCGTTCCCGCGTGAGGGTGTTCACGCGAGCGTCTCCCTTGAGGGCCAGCGAGACGGTGGCGGGCGAGACGCTGAGATGTCCTGCAATGTCACGGATCTTCATAGAAACCCCGCTGCAGTTAGCATGTTTAAATCGGTTTAAACAACGGTACCATACCGGCGCCGCGTCATGGCGAAGTCAGCGCCCTTGATGGAGTGGATCGCACCTGTACCGACCTCGCCGGGCGTACCACTTCTCCAGTAAGGCGAACCGTTCAAATTCGCTCGCTCTCCAGGCGACAGCCCGCAATGGGCGTCCCACCACTTCACCGTTGTAGAGGGTGCCTGCGGCCCGTATGACCGCGGCAATGGGGTCGCGCGCCCCTACTGAGGTGGCCTGGCGCCGATGGCGGCTGTGGTGTGGCTCGCGCCTTCTACAGCGCACCTGGCCCGGCTGTCGCCGGCGGCCGTCCTGGGCAGCAACTTTGACGTGGAGCCCGTCGCGCAGGTGCTCGGCACGCCACTGCTGGATACCGTAGCCGCCTGGAAGGAACTGGAGGGCGCGCAGGTGATGCGCGGCTCGGGCTTCGAGCACGATCTGGTGGCCGACGCGGTGCTCGCGGCGATGCCCAGCGCCGTCCCGCAACTGCTGCGCAGCACGGCGGCCCGCGCGCTCACCGCCCACCATGTGCCACCAGCCCGTATTACCCGGCACTGGCACGCGGGTGGGGACGTGCGCGAGGCCGCGCCGCAGTTCGCCCGCGTGGCCGAACACGCCCGCGACACCTTCCGTTTCGGCGAGGCTGCGCAGTATGCCCACGATGCCGCTGACGCTTACCTTCGAGCCGGTCAGCCGGAACGGGCCGCGCAACTCCAGAACTTGGCCGACGCACCGCTCGCCTGACTGCACTTCGGATCACCGATCAACCCCTCGTCAGCCCAACCATCGCGCCGATAGTGGCGGCCCCCTCTGAAGGAGGACGTCGATCTCGCCGTGTGGCTCCGTCGGGCTAAGGATCAACGGTCGCGCCGCTGGCGATCTGGAACGACTGTTCGTCGAGCAGCGTGTCCTCGTTCGCCGGGTGGCCATTTTGCTTCCGATCCAAGCCGGGAAGGCGATCAGCTGTGGCGCCGGGGCCGCACGCTAAGCCGCTCCTGCCCCTGTACGGAGGTCCACACCGCCTGGGTCTCCGCACCGGGCGCGCTGAAATACCCGAGCCGCTCGGAAATGTCGTGTCCGATGGCGAGGACGACCTGCAGCAACCCTGCCCGCTGTTCAGCAGGACGCTCCAGGGGCAGGCTGACACAGGCGGTGGCGATGACCTCGCCGTTGTGGTTCCGGACGCCCGCCGCGGCCGACCAGGACAGACCATCCTCATACACGCTGTGGCCGTCTTGGAGCACCTGCTCCAGAACCCGCAAGGCCTCCTCAGCACGATCTGCCGGCAGGGCAGCTTCCGTGAGCACACGTTTGACCACATTCCATGGCCGATGCGCCAGCAGCAGCCGCCCGCTGGCACTCTCCAGAGCCGGCAGCACAGCGCCCACGTCCGGCAGGATCACGCTGTCCGCATACTGACCGGCAAATCGGGCGACGACAACCACCTGACCCCCATCGAACGCCGCCAGATGCAACGCCTCGGCATGCCGCTGGGACTCAGCGGAGAGCACCTCCCTGGATACGTCGCGCCACGGCGTGTTGGAGAGGAGAATCTGACTCAGGGCGAGCAGCTTGAAGCCCAGGCGGTACCGGCCCGCAACCGTTCGGTGGAGAAGTCCCATGTGCGTCAGGGACGTCATCAACAGGTGGGCGCTTGAGGCTGGAATATCTAGGCGCCGGGCGACCTCCGTGACGCCCCATTCCGGAGAGCGGGTGGAGTACAGATCCAGCACCCGACGGGCCTTCTCGAACGTCCCCAGCATGAACCATCAGCATAGAGTCAAACCTTGCGACGCTGGGTTCAATCGTCCAGGGCATCGACGAAGGGTGCCTCGGTCGTGGCCCTGACCTCCTCCAGGGTGCTGCCCGGCATCACTTCGATCAGCGTGAGCTGCCCCTGTCGGAACGCAAACACAGCCTTGTCGGTGATCACCAGGTTCACCGCGCCGCGGGCCGTCAGTGGCAACGTGCACGCCGAAACGACTTTCGGCGTGCCATCCGGATCGGTGTGCGTCATCAGCACGATCAACCGCCTCGCGCCCGACGCCAGATCCATTGCCCCCCCCACCCCCAGCAGCGGTTTGCCCGGCACCGCCCAGTTGGCCAGATTCGCGTGGGCATCGACCTGCAGGCCACCCATCACGGCCACGTCCACGTGGCCGCCCCGGATCATCCCGAAACTCTCGGCCGAATCGAAGTAACTCGCCCCCGGCAGCGCCGTCACCGGACTCTTCCCCGCATTTACCGGGTAGTCGAGGGCGCCGCCGTCCTGCGGGGCCGGTCCCACGCCCAGCATGCCGTTCTCGGTGTGCAGGTCGAGCCCCAGGTCGGGGGTCATCAGGTCGGCGACCAGCGTGGGAATGCCGATGCCGAGGTTCACGACGTCACCGGGATGGAGTTCGGCCATGGCCCGTCGGGCCATGGCCAGGCGGGCCTCATCCACCTTCCTGGCACTGCCCTTCACATCGGCGCTGCTGCCGAGGTCGTCCACGGTCAGGGTGGCCTGCACCAGGTTATCGACGTACAGGCCCGGGGTATGGACGTGCTCCGGGGGGATCGTCCCGACCGGGACGATCTCCTCGACCTCGGCGATCACGAGGTCGGCGGCGGTCGCCATCGCACGGTTGAAGTTCTGTTCGGTCAGGCGGTACTGCAGGTTGCCGGCGGTGTCCGCCCGCCACGCGCGGATGAAGGCCACGTCCCCGCGCAACGCGGGGACGAACACCATCTCCCGTCCGTTCAGCACCCGCACATCGGCCTCGCCCGCAATCACGGTGCCAGCGGCCGTGGGCGTGTAGAAGCCGCCGATCCCGGCTCCGCCCGCCCGCAGCGCTTCGGCCAGCGTGCCCTGGGGGATCAGCTGCACCTCCAGGCGGCCGTCCTGGGCCGCCTGCACCGCCTCGCGGTTGGACGTGAAGAACGACCCGATGGCCTTGTTGAGCTGCCCGTTGCGGAGGAGCCGCCCGCCACTGAGTCCGGGTTCCCCGACGTTGTTCCCCACGAAGGTCAAGGCTCGCACCGAGGTCTCCGCCAACGCGTGCACCAGATGAACCGGGGTGCCCGTCATTCCAAAGCCCCCGACCAGCAAGGTCTGGCCGGATGTGACCAGCGCCGCGGCCTGCTCGGCGGTGAGGATCGGCACCTCTCTCATGCCCTGATCCGCTCCATGATCGTCGCCTCACTTGTGGTCATCTGTGCTCCTGAGCCGCCAGCTCGCGGACGTGGACGTAGTGGTCGAGCGCCCGCTGGATAAGTTCAGCGCTGACGCCCAAGGTGTGGGCTTCCGTGACTCTGGCCCAGTCGATGTCTGAACCGCGGGAGCCGAGTTGATCGCGCACAAGGGTGACAAGGTGGCCCGCGCCGCCTGCAGCCCGGCTGGCAGCGGATCGCACGAGTTGCTGGGCCTCGGCTCGGGGCATCACCTGGGCCAGCATGAAGCTCAGCGACTCGGCGAGCATCAGGCCGTTGGAGGCGGCCAGGTTCTGCGACATGCGCTCGGCCCGCACCTCCAGGCCGGAGAGCAGGCGGGCCGAGTGGGCCAGGGCCGCACCGGTCAGGCCGAGCAGTTGCGGCACGACCAGCCACTCGACCTGCCAGCCGTGCGTGCCGCGCTCGTGCTCCTGCACGCCGCTGCGTGCGGAGGCGGCGAGCAGGCCGGCGCTGGTGCTGGCCGCTGCCAGGATCAGTTCTGCTGTGATGGGATTCTGTTTCTGGGGCATGGTGCTGCTGCCGCCACCCCCGCCGCCCTCGCCCACTTCGCCCACCTCGCTCTGCGAGAGCAGGATGACGTCCTGGGCGAACTTGCCGAGACTGGTGCACACGCCGGTGAGCCATGCGCTCAGCTCCAGCACCGTGTCGCGCTGGGCATGCCAGGGGGTCGGGGGCACGCTCAGGGACAGCTCGTCGGCCAGGGCCTGCGCCACGTCCAGCCCACGCTGACCCAGCGCCGCCAGGGTGCCCGCCGCGCCACCGAAGCTGACGGCGTACAGCCGCCCCTCCAGTTCAGCGAGCCGTTCCAGGTGTCGGGTGAGCGGCGTGAGCCACCCGGCAGCCTTGAGGCCGAAAGTGATGGGGAGCGCGTTCTGGGCATGGGTGCGCCCGGGCATCAGCGTGGCCGCGTGGCTCTGGCCCAGCCCGGCGAGGTGGTCTCCCACCTCCAGGAGCAGGCGCCGCAGCACAGCCAGGGCGCCGCGTGCGCCGAGCACGAAGGCCGTATCAACGATGTCCTGACTGGTGGCTCCGAAATGCAGGTGCTCGCGGGCCTCGGGCGGGAGGGCCGGCCGCAGCTGGGCGAGGAGGGCAGGCACGGGAACGCCGTCTTGCAGCAGGCCAGCGCTCAGCCGCGCCAGATCCGGCTCGAAGTCGGTGGCCAGGGCGGTGATCGCCTCGGCGGAGGCCAGTGGGATCAGGCCCAGCCGCGCCTGTGCACGGGCCAGGGCCGCCTCCACGTCCAGCAACCGCTGCAGGTAGGCGTGATCGGTGTACAGGGCCGCCACCTCGGGCTGGGCGAACATCTGGCCGAAGAGTTCGGAATCCATCGGGGTCAGCGGCACGCTGGACTCCCTTTGACTGGAACGGCGCGCCGCCTCATGGCGTGAAGAACACGGTCTCGCCCTCACCCTGCATGCGCAGATCGAACGCGTAGGTGACGCCCGCGGGCAGTTCCTGGCGCCGGGCGATCAGGGTGGAGCGGCGCGCTTCGGGCACGGCGGCCAGCAGCGGATCGGTGCGGTTGTCCTCGTCGCTGAAGTACACGGCGGTGTAGAGATGGGTGAGGAGGCCGCGCATGCCCACCCACAGCCACAATTTGGGCGCCCCACCGGATACGGCGCCGGGCTTGATGGTGTGCACCTCGTAGCGGGCCTCCGGTGTGCGGGTGTGCGTGCGCGCGAAGCCTGTGAACACCGCGTCCGGCCCGTGGACATACTGCCCGAACGCGTCGGCCTGCCACACCTCGATCAGGGCGTCGGGAATCACCACGCCGTCACCGTCGAAGACCTGCCCGGTCAGGCGGATGCGCTCACCGGGAACGCCGCCGGCCTCCGCGCTGAAGGGATCCACCGTGACGTGTCCCACCGCACTCTGGTGGCCCTGGAAGCCGTGGATCAGGCCCTGGTGGAAGTACGGCCCCACCGTCTGGCTGGGTGACGGGCCAAAGGCATCCGCGGGAATATTGGAGGTCTCGGGCAGCAGGACAGGCCGCTCAGTCGTCATGGTCGGGCTCCTCGAAGGGGGTCGCGGCGCTGCCCCCCAGCACGATGTCGAAGCGGTAGCCCAGTGCCCAGCCCGGTTGCGTGAGACTCAGGTCGAAGGCGCTGACCAGACGGGCGCGGCCCTTCTCGTCCGGGATGCCCTGGTAGATGGGATCGTGGGCCAGCAGCGGATCGCCGGGGAAGTACATCTGGCTCACCAGCCGCTCGCTGAAATTCGTGCCGAACACGCTGAAGTGGATGTGGGCAGGCCGCCACGCGTTGGGATGGTTGCCCCAGGGGTACGGGCCGGGCCGGATCGAAACCAGGTCGTACTCGCCGCGGTCGTCGGTGAGCATGCGGGCGGTACCGGTGAAGTTGGGATCCAGCGGCGCGTCGTGGCGATCGTGCTGGTGGACGTAGCGTCCGGCGGCGTTGGCCTGCCACGTCTCGATCAGGGCGCCCCGGATCGGCCGCCCAGACGAATCCAGCAGCCGTCCGCGCACGGTGATGCGTTCACCCAGCGGCTCCCCGTTCACCCGGGCGTTGCGGGTGGTGTCGAAGTCGTCGGAGCGCAGCAGCCCCCGGCCGAAGACGGGACCGCCGTGATCGCGCAGGGCGTCCGGGAGCGGCATCAGGAGTTCGTGCGGAGCGCGCTTCACGCTGCTGGTGTACGGCGGATAGAGGTGTGGCGGATGCGGCGACCCGGTGGATGTCTGGGCGGTGGGGTCGGCGGAGTGGGTCACGGCTCCTCCCTGAGGACGGCCTTGGCGATGGCGAAGGCGCGGTTGGCGACCGGCACGCCCGCGTACACCGCGACGTGCATGAACACCTCGCGCAGGTCGTCTGGCGTGACACCGGTGTTGAGGGTGGCCCGCACGTGCAGCTCCAGCTCGTGCTCGCGCGGGAGGGCGGTCAGGATCGCCAGCGTCAGCAGGTGGCGGGTGCGGGTGTCCAGGTGTCCTCGGGACCACGGGCCGCCCCACGCGTACTCGGTGATGAACTGCTGGAAGTCCCGGTCGAGGTCGGTGGCCTGCGCGGTGGCCCGGTCGACGTGCGCCGCCCCCAGCACCTGCCGGCGCACGGCCATCCCCCGCTCCAACCGGGACTGCCCGGGCTGCAGGAAGGTAAGCAGCCGCTCTGCCACCGCCTGCGGCTGCTCGACCATCGGCAGGTGGGCGGCGCCCGCGATCAGCCCGAACTCCGCCCCGAGCTGGTGGGCCAGGGCGCGGCAGGCGTCCGGCGGAGTGGACACGTCCTCCTCCCCACACAGGAGCAGGGTGGGCGCTGTCAGCGCGGTGATCCGATCCGTTAGGTCGGCGTCGCGCAGGGCCGCGCAGCTCCCCAGGTAGCCGGTCGGCGGCGTGCGGGCCAGCAGGGTGGTGTACCCGTGGGCGTCCTCCGCGTGGGTGGCGAAGTAGCCAGGCGCGAACCAGCGCCGGGTCAGCTCCGGGGCCAGCGCCGCCAGGCCGTGTTCCTGCACCTGCGCCTTGCGTTCGGTCCAGCTGGCCACGCTCCCGATCCGCGGCAGGGTGTCCAGCAGTGCCAGCCGCCCGACGCGCTCCGGATGCGTCAGGGCGAAGGCCTGGGCCACGAGCCCCCCCAGGGAGCAGCCGGCCAGCGACACCGTCCCCAGCCCCAGGACATCCAGCAGGCCGGCCAGGTCGGCCACATGATCGGCCAGCGTGTACTCACCGTCCGGGGCGTCGCTGAGGCCCTGACCGCGCAGGTCATAGCGGATGATCTGGAAACCGGCGGCCAGGTGGCCGGCCACGTCATCCCAGACGCGCAGGTCGCTGCCGAGGGGATTGAGGAACACCAGCGGCGGCGCGGCGGCCGCGCCGGAACGCTGGACGTGCAGGGTCAGGGTGGAGGTGGGGACGAAAGGCACAGGACTCCTTGGGCTGAACCGGGCGGCGCCGCGCGGGCGGAGGCGTGATGCACAACGGGCTGGGCTCCAGTGTCCGGTCTGACCCCGGTGGTGACAAGCCGGCCATTCAGCATTCCTGAATGCCTGGCTTGTCCCGGCCGAATACGCGACGCACAGTGAAGGACGCCCCGACCCGGCGCCAGCCAGACTGGCCACCACTCCATCCATCATCCGTGCCACAGGAGTTGCATGACCCACCCCACCCGCACCCAGGTCGTGATCGTCGGCGCCGGCCCCG
Source organism: Deinococcus sp. KSM4-11 (assembly GCF_004801415.1). Taxonomy (NCBI): domain Bacteria; kingdom Thermotogati; phylum Deinococcota; class Deinococci; order Deinococcales; family Deinococcaceae; genus Deinococcus; species Deinococcus sp. KSM4-11. The sequence goes on from NZ_SSNX01000003.1 coordinate 408,483, forward strand.
CCGGCCTGTTTCTGGCCCATCTGCTGCACCGCCAGGGCATCGAGAGCGTCATCCTGGACATTCGCACCCGCGAGGAGATCGAGCAGACCATCCGGGCCGGGGTCCTTGAGCAGTGGACGGCCGACCTCATGCGCGACCTGGGCCTGGGCGAGCGCCTCGACCGGGAGGCCCACGTCCACAGCGGGATCAGCCTCCAGTACGGCCGCGAGCGCTGTCATCTCGACCTGGAAGAGCTGACCGGCGGCAAACGCGTCACCGTCTATCCCCAGCACGAGGTGCTGCGTGACCTCATCGCCGGCCACGTTGAGCAGGGCGGGCAGATCCACTTCGGGGTTCAGGACGTCGATCTGAGCCGCGCGACCGACGACCGCCCGCAGGTGACGTTCCGGCGCCGCGCAGGGAGTCCCCCGGAGACGCTCGAGGGCAACTTCGTGGTCGGCTGTGACGGATCCCAGGGCCACAGCCGTCAGTACATCGAGGGCCGTATCGAGTACCACAAGCTCTACCCCTTCGGCTGGCTGGGCATCCTGGTGGAAGCGCCGCCCTCGTACCACGAACTGGTCTATGCCCGCCACGAGCGGGGCTTCGCGCTGCTCAGCACCCGCTCGGACACGGTACAGCGCATGTACATCCAGTGCGAACCGACTGAGGACATCGCTGCGTATCCCGACGAGCGCATCTGGCAGGAACTGCAGACCCGACTTGCCATGGACGGCTGGCAGCTTACCGAGGGGCGCATCTTCCAGAAGGGAGTGGTAGGACTGCGCAGCTTCGTGACCGACCGCATGCAGCGCGGCCCGCTGTTCATCGCCGGCGACGCCGCACACATCGTGCCGCCGACCGGCGCGAAAGGCCTGAACCTCGCCGTGGCCGACGCCGTGTACCTGTTCCGGGGCCTCGAGCAGCACTACGCCGGCGGCGGGCGTGCCCGGCTGGACGCCTACACCGACACCTGCCTGCGCCGCGTGTGGCGGGCCGAGCGCTTCAGCTGGTACATGACGACCCTGCTGCACGTGAACCCCGAGGAGAACGCCTTCGAGCAGCGCATCCACATGGCCGACCTGGAGTACGTGACCTCCTCACGCGCGGCGGCGACGGCCCTAGCCGAGAACTACGTGGGGTTGCCGCTGGACGGCTGAACTGGATCGGCGCCCTGCACACAAACAAGGCACGCAAGTCTTCCTGACGCAGGCTCACAAAGGAAAAACCCCCTCTAGGAGGGAGTTTGTCTGGTGTGCCCGAAGGGATTCGAACCCCTGGCCTTCTGATCCGTAGTCAGACGCTCTATCCAGCTGAGCTACGGGCACATCGGTACTGCTCGGGTGGTGCGTGGCGGAGAGAGCGAGATTCGAACTCGCGGTAGAGAATAACCCCTACGAGCGTTTAGCAAACGCTTGGTTTAAGCCGCTCACCCATCTCTCCAGTCAGGAGCACCGTGTTGTCATCTGGCGAGGGGTGAGGGATTCGAACCCCCGGTAGGTTGCCCTACTACGGTTTTCAAGACCGTTGCCTTCAACCACTCGGCCAACCCCCCAGGTCTGGCGGGCGCACGACAGCAAAGGGGCTGCGGAAGTGCGAAGGGAAGTATAGGCACGACCCCTGATGTTGTCAACGCTTGCGCCTGACCGCGCAGGTGATGGCTGCAAGCACGAGCAACAGCCAGGGGAATGGCCTTGCCTGCGGTACTTTTCCGCTCAGGAGGGCACTCAGGGCGAGTTCGTGCGCGGTGCGGGACGGTGTACTCAGGGTGGTGGCGGACAGCGTCAGATCCGCGTGGAGGACGGCGGTGAGGTAGGCATTCTCGCGCGGGTGGCCGCTGTGCGCGGCGAGCTGCTGGCCCACGCGTCGCAGGTGTTCGGCGTTGCCGTCGTCGACCCAGGGGGCCAGCGCCAGAAACCCGGGCCGGGGGGTGGTCATGACGTAGCTGCGCGGCTGCAGCGCTTCCCGTGGGGGGCCGGTAATGGCACTCTGCCCGTCGAAGGTCAGGTCAAGGAGGTTGCCGACCACCATGGGGTTCACGGCGTAGCGGATCACGCCGCCGCGGGCGGTGACAGCCCAGCTGGAGTCCAGCCAGGCCTGCGGCTGGTCGCGAATCTCGTCCGGGTCGGGGGGAAGGCCGTCCGGGCCAGTCCAGGGGGCCCCGTTTGCGTCGGGTTGCAGCATGATCGTGCAGCCCTGCGCGTCCAGGCGCCCGATGATGTCTGGCCGGAAGGCGTCGAGGCTGATGGCGACGCCCAAGTCGCCGACCGGCGTGGGAAACACCCGCAGTTCGTCAAGCTGGCCGGGTGTGAGGTCGACCCCGCCGGCCTCCTCGGACGGGGTGAGATGCACCTTGTCCGTTGCGCCGATCAGGGTGCCGTCCGGCGCGAGGAGCACGGTCTGGTTGGTCAGCGTCCCCGGTTCGCGCCGCAGCCGGCGGCCCTCCAGGCGGTAGCGGGGCGTGGGGGCCGAACCGCAGCACAGGTACACGCCGTACTCGCGGGCCAGGTCACGGCAGGTGTGCAGGTACAGGCGCAGGTTCGCGTCGCTGTCCGCGAGTTGCAGGGCCCGCACGGGCGACACGCGCTCACGCAGCAGCACCGGCAGGGTGCGGGGCAGACGGGCCAGGAACAGGGCGCCCGCCACCCGCTCGAAGGTTCGCAGGCCCAGGGCCCAGCGGCCGCCGCGCAGCACCAGGGGCAGGCCGTTGAGTTCCGTCAGGACGACCAGCGTCGGGCGATCCCCGGCCAGGTGGGGGCGGGCGGCCTCCAACTGAGCGCGCATCCAGGCGCGAAAGGCGGCGGCGGACGTGAAGTCCGTGGCGTGCCACTTGGGCTGCACGGCGATCACGCGGAACGTTCGGGAGGACATCCCGGTCAGGGTAGCGGGCCACGCATGAAATCATGACCGTATGTCCGGGCCCACCTTCATGCTTCTGGGAGACGCGGCGCTCGTGGTGGGCACGTCCCTGGCGCGGGAACTGCACGCCGACCTGAGGGCGCGGCCCCTGCCGGGCGTGCGTGAGAGCGTGCCGGCCCTGAACGTGCTGACGGTGCTGTTCGACCCGCTGCACCCTGACTGCAATGCACTGGAGGACGCTCTGCGGGCGAGACTCGCCGGCCTGCACCCCAGAGCGCAGGGTGGGGGACGGACACTGGTCGTCCCGGTGACCTTCGGGACGGACGTGGGGCCGGATCTGGCGTGGTGTGCGGCGCACACGCAGCGCACCGAGGCGGAGTTCATCGCGGCGCTGTGCGGCCTGACGCTGGAGGTAGCGTTCCTGGGCTTCACGCCGGGCTTCGCGTTCCTGACCGGCCTGCCGCAGGAGCTGCGGATGCCGCGTCTGGCCGCGCCGCGCGAGCGGGTGCCGCCGGGGAGCGTGGCGTTGGGCGGCCCCTGGGCGGGCGTGTACCCACGCGCCACGCCCGGCGGCTGGCGGATCGTGGGGCACACAGCCATGAAGTTCTTCGACCTGTCCCAGCCTGAGCCGGTGCCGTGGCAGCCGGGTGACCGCGTGCGTTTCGAGGCCCTGCCGTGATTGAGGGAATGACGTGAGCGGGCACCCGGCATGATCGAGGTGCTGAGGCCCGGCCTGCAGACGACCGTGCAGGACGCGGGTCGGCGAGTCCGGTCACTGGGCATTCCGGCGGGCGGCGCGGCCGACGCGGGCGCGCGTCGGCTGGCGAACGCCCTGGTCGGGAACGCACCCGGGGCGGCCGGACTGGAATTCACGCTGAGCGGCCCCACGCTGCGGCTGCACGCCGATGCGCTGCTCAGCGTGTGTGGCGCGCCCTTCGACGCCACGCTGGACGGCCAGCCCTTCCCGCTGTGGCGGGCGGTGACGGTGCAGGCCGGGCAGACCCTGGCGGTCTCGGGTACGTCGCTGGGCGCGCGGGCCTTCCTGGCAGTGCGCGGCGGCCTGAACGGACAGGAGGTGTTTGGCAGTATCTCCACCGATCTGCGCGGCGCCTTCGGCGGGCAGGAGGGCCGCGCCCTGAGGCGCGGTGACCGGCTGACCTGGACTCCCCTGCCCGCGGCACAGCCGCCCCGCGCGTTCATCGACGTGGATCTCCGGACGACCGTCACGGCCCCACATCTGCTGCACGTCCTGCCCACCCCGGACGCCACGCCAGATCTGCTGGACTCCATGCTGGGACAGCCATTCACGGTCAGCACGCAGGCCGACCGCATGGGCGTGCGCCTGACCGCAACAGTTCCCGCCCCGCACGATCCGGCGCGCGTGAGCGTCCCGAATGTGCCGGGCCTGATCCAGCTCCCGCCGGACGGTCGGCCGATCCTGCTGCTGCCCGACGCGGGCACACACGGCGGCTATCCCACCCCGCTGGTCGTGGTGAGCGCCGACCTACCCCGCCTGGGCCAGTTGCGGCCCGGCGACCGCGTGACCTTCCAGGTCGTGACCCTGGCCTGGGCGCACGCCGCCCTGCAGGCCCAGGAACGAGGATTGCGCCAGGCCGAGGCCGCCCTGCGGCTGTGGTACGGCCGCTGATGCCTATGCTGCGGTCATGGCACAGCACAGCATTGACCTGAACGCGGATCTGGGCGAGGGCAGCGCGCACGAGGAAGCCGTGATGGCGTCCGTCACCAGTGCGAACATCGCGTGCGGCGGTCACGCCGGGAGTCCGGACACCATGCGGGAGTCCCTGCGGCTCGCGGCGCGCTTCGGGGTGGCGGCGGGAGCGCATCCAGGCTTTCCTGACCGCGAAGGCTTCGGGAGGCGCGAACTATCCTTCCCGCCCGCCGAGGTCACGGCCTTCGTACGGGAGCAGATCGAGGCTCTCAAAGCCGTGGCCGCGCGCGAGGGCGTGCCCCTGCACCACGTGAAACCGCACGGCATGCTCTACAACATGGCCGTCAAGGACGCCGTGCTGGCGCGCGCCATCGCGCAGGCGGCCGCCGACTCCGGCCTTCCGCTGTACTATGGACTCGCCGGCGACACCAGCGTGATGCTGCAAGAGGCGGCGGCCCTGGGCCTGGACGCGCTGGGCGAGGGCTTCGCCGACCGGGGGTACGCGCCGGACGGCAGCCTGTGGCCGCGTGGGCAGGCCGGCGCGCTCTTGCCCGCCGCCGAGGCCGTTGCCCAGGGCGTGCGGATCGCGCGGGAGGGCTTCACGGTGGCCGTGTCGGGGGAACGGGTCGCCGTACCCGCGCGAACGCTGTGCCTGCATGGCGACGGCGCGGAGGCGGCTGGACTGGCGCGCGAGCTGCGGACCGCGCTGGAGGGCGCGGGGGTGCGCGTGGCGGCCCCTGCGGGCCAACAGCCCTGAGCTCCGACTTCACCCCCGGATGAACCAAGCCGGATCACCGGTCAGGAGTCATCATCCACAGGGCGGCGCCCCAGGTCTTCCTGCCCGAGTTTTGGTATCAGCAGTACGGTCTTAACTCCGCCGAGCACGAGGAATGTGACGGAGCGCGTGATTCCATGCGCGCGACGATGCGCGACCCCGCCACTCTGACCCCCCCGGTGCTGCCGAACCGCCCCCACCGCGCGGCCCGCCCCCTGCTGGCTGGGGGCCTGAACCGGCGCGACATGTACCTGCTGGCCCTCCCGGTCGCGATCCTGTCTCTGCTGCCGTCGTGGCTGGAACGGCCGCTGGACGCCTTCGAGCACTACGCCCTGCCCGCCCTGCTGCTGCTGGCCACCTTCGCGGCCCTGCTGGCCGACCGCTGGGCACTGGAACGGGTGCTCACGGGCCTGCTGGGGGGCCTCTGGGTGGGCCTGCTGGGCCGCGTGGCCTTCGTGCTGCTCGGGTCGGAGGACGTGGCCCTGGGAGCGCTGGCGCTGTGCGGGCCGTGGATTCCGGTGTTGCTGGCGGCGCACGTGTGGATGCTGGGTCGCGAGGCGGGCCGCCTGGCCAGCCAGCTGGCCCTGGGCGGCCTGGTGCTGGTAGTGCTGGTATGTGGTGTGCTGCACCCGGCGCTGGCCACGACGACCATGGGCACCGTGGTCATGCAGGTGCTACTGGCCTCATTGGCGGCGCTGGGTGGCCAGCGTTCCGGGCTGCTGCGCCTGCGCCGCGAGGTGCGCCAGCAGCGCCTGGGCAGCGACCTGACCGGACGGGGCGACAGCCTGACCGGCCTGCCCGATGGCCGCGCCGCGCGGCGCTGGCTGCGACAGGCCACTCCACGCCGCCTGGAGGGACTGGCGGTGGCCGTCATCATCATCGATCACTACCCACAGATCGAGGCCACGCGCGGGGAGGCCTTCGCCGGGTGCCTGCTGGCGCATATCGCCCGCGCGCTGGAAGGAGCCCTGCGGGACGAAGACGCCCTGACCCGACTGGGCCCGTCGGAATTTGCCGCCCTGTTGCGCGTCCCAGATGAACGGGCGGCCCGCGCGGCCTGCGAGCGGTTGCGCCTGCGGGTCGCGTCACGGCCGCTGGACGGTGTGAATGTGACCGTCAGCGTGGGGGTCGCGGTGTACGGCGGCGAGGGAGACGGCCTGGCCCTGCTCGCCGGAGCGCAGGATGCGCTGGATGACGTGCGGGACGCGGGTGGCAACCGCGCCCGGCTGGCCGGTGCCCGCCGCACCATCGTCGAGGGAATGGAACCAGAACTCCGGTCGACCTGAGGGGGAGGCGCGCCGGGATCAGCAAGGCCCGGCGTCAGTCCGCTGTGACCTGCACGCCCTTCCAGAAGGCGACGCGACCGGCAATCTGCTGCGCGGCGTCCTTCGGGGCCGGGTAGTACCACGCGGCGTCGCGGTTCTCCTGGCCGTCCACGCTCAGGGTGTGGTAGCTGGCCACGCCCTTCCACGGACAGGAGGTATGCGTGGCGCTGGGACTCAGGTACTCGGCGTTCACGCTGCCGAGCGGGAAGTAATGGTTGCCCTCGACAATTACGGTGTCGTCGGACTGGGCGATGATTCGGCCGTTCCAGATGGCTTTCATGCGGCAGGCTAGGGCGGGTGCATGGCGAAAACCGTCGGCGGGCGTACACGAAGCGCGGCAGCGTGCATACTGGGGAACGCCTGACAATTCGACCAGCCGGCACACCCGGCCCCCAAGGAGTTCCCTGGAATGAAGCGCTTCCACACTGTTGCCTGCGGCGTCCTGATGCCTGTTCTGACCCTCTCCCTGGCCGCCTGCGGACTGATCAAGACGCCCGCGACCGCAGCGCACGACTGGCGCGACGACACCATCTACTTCGCCCTGACGGACCGCTTCTCGAACGGGAATACGGCCAACGACAACGGCCCGAACAGGGACGCCGGGGACGTGGCCGACAAGACCAATCCTCTGGCCTGGCACGGTGGGGACTTCGCGGGCCTGAAAGCGAAGATCGACGACGGGTATTTCAAGCGCATGGGCTTCACCGCCATCTGGATCAGCCCGGTGGTCCTCCAGGTGCCGGCCATCGCGGGACCGACCAGCGGGCCGAATACGGGCAAGCTGTTCGCCGGCTACCACGGCTACTGGGCCGAGGACTTCTTCAAGGTCGATCCGCACTTCGGCACCCTTGCCGAGTACAAGGCGCTGATCCAGGACGCCCACAAGAACAACATTCGCATCGTTCAGGACGTGGTGGTGAACCACGCCGGGTACGGCGCGACCCTGACGAAAACACACCGTGACTGGTTCCGGATCGACGAAAAAGATCCGCAGGGCAACATCACCAAGAAGGAGTGCGGAACCGACAACACGACGATGTGCCTGGCCGACCTCCCGGACTTCCGACAGGAGCTGCCCCAAGTCACCGCCTACCTGAACGACTTCATCAAGTACTGGCGCGATACGACCGGCATCGACGGCCTGCGGATCGACACCATGAAACACGTGCCGGACGCGTACTGGCAGCAGTTCTTCGCCAAGGGCGGCGCGGGCGATCCCAGCAAGCTGTGGTCGGTGGGCGAGGTGTTCGACGGCAATCCTGCGTATACGGCGCGGTTCATGAACGACCTGGGGGCGCCCAGCGTGTTCGACTTCGCGCTGTACTACGCCTTCAAGGATCAGATGAGTTCGGCGGGTGGGAACCTCGACCGCATGGCCGACGTGTTCGCGCAGGACGGCGTGTACCGGGATGCCACGCGCCTGACGACCTTCGTGGACAACCACGACGTGCGGCGCTTCGTGAACGAGGTGACCTCGCGCGGCGGCACGGCAGCGCAGGCGGCCGAGCGGCTGGACATGGCCCTCTCGACCCAATACTTCTCGCGCGGCACGCCCAGCGTGTACCAGGGCACCGAGTACGCGCAGGTGGGCGAGGGTGATCCGTACAACTTCCCGACCGGCCAGGGCAACCGCGAGGACATGGACTTCAGCAAGCTGGCCAGCAGCACGCTGGACGAGCGGCTGGGCGCGCTGGCCCAGGCCCGCCGCAGCTACACGGCCCTGACGCGCGGCGCGCAGCAGGAGCTGTGGAGGCCCAACGGCGGCGCACCTGTCCTGGCGTACCGCCGGGTGGTCAGCGGCGTGAAGGGCACGGCCGGACAGCCGGTGGTATTCGTGGTGAACAACGGTGACACGGCCGTTGACCTGTCCACCCTGAGCGGCGGCGGGATTCCGTTGCTGGGCACCTTCACGGGCACCACGCTGACGGAGATCACGGGGCGCACCCATGATCTGAGCGTCAGCAGTGGGAAGCTGGTCGGCACCCTGGCTCCCCGCAGCGTGCTCGCCGTGACCGCCCCGGCGGGCAGTGGCGCGAGCGGTACCGTCAATCCCGCCCTGCCGGAGGTCACGGCCCTCGCAGCGACGCCCGGCGACAGCGCCGTGAACCTCACGTGGACGCCCAGCACCGATCCGGCCGTGAGCGGCTACCGCGTCTACGCGAAGACCGGCACGGGCGCCGAGCGGCTGCTGAACTTCGCGCCCCTCCCGGCGACCCAGGGCTCGTACCTGGCGCGAGGCGTCACGAACGACATCGCCACGACCTTCCGGGTGGTCACGGTGGACGCGGGCGGAGCCGAGAGCAAGGGCGCGACGGTCACGGCCACGCCGAGCGCCACGAACACCACGAAGGTGACGTTCACGGTGGACGCCCGCAGCCAGGGCAACGGCCCCATCGAGTTGCGGCGCTTCGACACCGGCAGCCAGGTCGTGTACCCCATGACGCAGAACATGCGCGGAATCTGGAAAACGCAGATCGACCTGCCGCTGTACCGCGAGATCAGCTTCAAGTTCGGCAACACCGGCGCCAGCGCGAAGAACAGCGGGTACGAGGGTGACGGCCAGGGCAACCGCAGTTACGTGGTCGGCACGGGCGGGAACGCCTACAGTGGCACCTACGACTTCATCGACGTGCCCGCGCCCACGACCGTCATCGAGGGCACCGTGAAGGGCGCCGGGACTCCGCTGGCGGGCGCTCTGGTCGAGGCGACGACCGCCAATCCCAAGCAGAACTACGCTTTGACCTTCCCGGACGGCACGTACACCCTGTTCGCCCCGGCGGGCGCGCAGACGCTGCGGGCCAGCGCGGACGGTTTCGACGCCGCCACCCGCAGCGCGACCTCGCCGCAGACCGGCGCGGACTTCAACCTGAGCGCCCTGACCGGCACGGTGGTCGGCAAGTACCGCATCGACGGCAAGCTGGGCGACTGGACGGCCCCGAAAGTGAACGTGCAGAGCCCCGCCGAGGGCGGCTTCGGCCCCGACAACAACTGGCTGACCCTTCAGGCCGACAGCGACGCCACGTACCTGTACCTGGCGTATACCTACCGGGTGAGCGGCAACTCGGCCATCGTGTACCTGGATACCAAAGCGGGTGGGGCCACGCAGGCCGACACCTTCGATGCCTGGAAACGCGCGGCGACCTTCAGCGGTGGCATGGGCGGTGTGGACGCCTTCGTCGCCCGCTTTGACAACCAGAACCCGGAACTGCGGCTGGTGACCAGCGCGACCGCCACCTCAGTCGTGAGCAGCAGCGCGTACACGGTGGTGAGCACCGGCACCCTGCCCGCCCAGACGGTTGAAATGGCCATTCCGTGGACCGCGCTGGGCCTGAGTGGCGCACCGGCCAGTGGCGTGAACGTGGTGGCCGGCATCTTCGGCGGCGACGGCTACGGGGCTGGGGACATCATCCCGGATGCGGGCAGCACCCCGGCCGGCGCGAACACCCGCGACTGCGCCAACTCGTGCCGCGCGACCTTCACCGCACCCCTGAACGTGAAGTAAGCCCGGCAGCGGGTACACTGAATCCGCACGCGGGAGGTTCATTCAGGGCCTCCCGCGCTCTCCTGCCCGGCCGCCATGACACTCCCATGACATCCGGGCGGAGAATCGGGAGGATTGTCATGGTTCTATCCAAATTCATGCCCAGCAACCCGAAATTTGCGGCCAAGTTCGCTGAGGGCGCCCGCAACGCCCACGTGACCGCGCAGGCCCTGGTGGATCTGCTCGAGAACTACACCGACGTCGAGACCAAGGTGCAGCGTGTCCGGGATCTGGAACACGAGGGCGACCGCATCTCGCGCGAGGTGACGAACCTGCTGGCCGAATCGTTCATCGTGCCCTTCGACCGCGAGGACATCATCTCGCTGCGCGACGAGCTGGACGACCTGGTGGACGACATGGAGGACGCCGCGCGCAAGCTGAGTCTGTACGGCGTGGAGCGCCCCCTGCCGCAGATGGCGCAGCTCGCGCGGGTGGTCGAGCAGCAGTGCGCGCTGCTCGCACAGGGCATGCCCATGATCGAGGACGCCGGAAAGGCCCGTGAACTCGCGCAGATCGCCGTGCAGATCCGCACGCTGGAGGACGAGGGCGACACCATCAGCGACGAGGTGCAGCGCACCCTGTACCACGGCGTGACCGACGTGCCCGGCATGATCCGCGCCATGCGCGGCGGCGAGATCGCGAACCTGATCGAGGACGCCAGCGACCAGGCGCAGCGCGTCGCGAAGACCGTCGAGAGCATCCTGCTCAAGAACGCGTAGGCGGGCCGTGGATACTGCCCTGATCTCCCTGATCGTGATCGTCGCTCTGGCGCTGATCTTTGACTTCATCAACGGCTTTCACGACACTGCGAATGCCATTGCCACCTCGGTCGCCACGCGGGTGCTCACGCCCGCCCAGGCGATCGCCATGAGCGCCGTCCTGAACGTGGTGGGTGCGCTGACCGGTACGGCCGTCGCCAAGACCATCAGCAAGGACATCCTGCCACAGCAGTACTCCACCCTGGAGGTCGTGGGCGCCACGTTGCTCAGCGCCATCGCCTGGAACCTGTTCACGTGGTGGCGTGGCCTGCCCAGCAGCAGCAGCCACGCGCTGGTCTTCAGCCTGGTCGGGGCGGGCGTCGCCGCCGGCGGGTGGGGCATCATCATCCCCAAGGGCGTGCAGAAGACCCTGATGGGCCTGGTGTACTCGCCGATCCTGGGCTTCCTGGTGCCGATCGTGCTGATGTTCCTGCTGGCGTGGCTCGTACTGCGCCGCATGCGACCCCGGCTGGTCACGCGCAACTTCCGCGTGCTCCAGATCTTCAGCGCGGCCTTCATGGCCTTCAGCCACGGCGGGAACGACGCGCAGAAGACCATGGGCATCATCACCTTCGCGCTCGCCGGGTACCTGGGCACCACCCTGGACACCGTGCCCCTGTGGGTGATCCTGGCCGCCGCGACCGCCATGGGCCTCGGCACCGCGATCGGCGGGTGGCGGATCATCAAGACCATGGGCTTCAAGGTCGTGGACCTGAAGCCCGTGGACGGCTTCGTGGCCGAGACGAGCGCCGCGCTGATCATCGAGGTCGCCAGCCGCCTGGGCATCCCGGTCAGCACCACGCACACGATCTCCACCGCGATCATGGGCGTGGGCACCACCAAGGGCTTCCGCAAGGTCAAGTGGCAGGTCGCCGGGCGCATCGTGCAGGCCTGGATCTTCACGATTCCCACCTGCATCGCGCTGGGCTGGCTGCTCTACAAGCTGGTCATCCTGCTAGGACTGTAGAGGAACGTCGGGCGCACGCGGGGAGGGGCTGGCTGCCCCTCCCCGCGTCGTTTACGTGAGGCGGACGCTGGCGCCATCGGTCGCCCGGCCGCGCAGCAGGTCGGCCAGCACGGCCGCGCCCCGGATCACCCCCAGCGCGGGGCGGCTGTACAGGGCGTTCGCATCCACGGCCCACACCTGCCGGTTCTGCACGGCGCGGAGGTTACGGCGCTCCAACACCGTGCGGGCAAAGGTGGCGTTCTCGTCCAGGCCGTAGCCGCAGCACATGACCACGATCACGTCCGGGTCGGTGGCGGCGATGGCCTCCCAGGTGGTGCGGGCGCTGTCCACGCCGGGGGCGCCCAGCACGTTCACCCCTCCGGCCCGCTGAACCTGTTCTGGTACCCAATGGCCGCCAGTGAAGGGCGGATCGATCCACTCCAGCGTCAGCACGCGCGGCGCGTGCGCGACAGGTGGCACGGCGTCCCACTCGGCCTGGGCACGGACGGCCAGGGTTTCTCCCCGGTCGGGCACGCCCGCCGCATCCGCCAGGGCGCGCAGGTCGGCCAGGATCCCCGCCACGGACTTGCCCTCCAGGCTCAGCACCGACCCGGCGGGCAGGCAACCGGGCAGGTACCGCACCGCCTGCTCGATGGTGCCCGGCGTGACCGCGCAGACCTCGCACACGCCCTGCGTGACGACGAGTTCCGGGGCCAGCGCGTCGAGCAGCGGGCCGTCCACGGTGTACAGCGCCAGGCCCGCGCGCACGGCCTCGCTCACGGCGCGGTCAATCTCGGCCTGCGGGGCCCCGCTGTCCACGATGCTCCGCGTCAGGACGGAGCGCCCCGCCACGCCCGGATGGTCGCAGGAGTGGCTGATGCCCACCACCCGATCGCCCAGACCCAGATCGAAGAGAAGATCGGTCGCGCTGGGCAACAGGCTCACGATGCGCCGGGGCGCACTCATCGGCTGGCCCACAGTTCCACCAGGCCGCGCAGGGTCAGGGTCTCGTCGTAGTGGTCGATCTCGCGGCAGATGCCCTCGATGGTGCGCGCGAAGCCCCCGGTGGCGACCGCCACGGCGGGCCCCGGCAGCTCTGCACGGATGCGGCGCAGCAGGCCGTCCACCATCTCGGCGTAGCCGTACACCAGGCCGGATTGCAGGGCGTGCACGGTGTTCTTCCCGATGGCGGTCTGCGGCGCGGCCAGCGTGATGCGCGGCAGTTTCGCCGCCCGGCTGAACAGCGCGTCGGCGCTGACCTGCGCGCCCGTGGCGAGCACCCCCCCTATGAAGCGGCGGCCCCGGCCGATCACGTCGAAGTTCGTGCTGGTGCCGAAATCCACCACGACCACGTAGTCCTTGCCATCCATATACTTCTCGGCGCCGAACAGGTTGCACAGGCGGTCGGCCCCCACGGCATCCGGCTGGTCGAGTTCCACCGAGACGTCCGGGAGGTTCATGGCGGCCACACTGAAGGCCTCCACGCTGAAATGCCGCCGCAGGGCCAGCTGGTAATTCTCGCCGACCGGCGGCGCCACGCTGCTGAGAATCGCGGAGCGCGGCGTCTGGGCGCCCGCCAGGGTAAGCAGGCCGTGCAGTTGCAGGGCCAGGTCATCCGGAAGGACGTCGCGGTTGGTCCGCACGCGCCACGTGTGCGTGAGGTTCAGCGTGTCGTCCGCGAGGCCCAGCACGGTGCTGGTGTTGCCGATATCCACGGCCAGGAGGGGAAAGGCGGGCACGCCCCGGATTGTACCGGGCGGATTCGCCGCCTAGCCAGCCGGTGGCGGCTTCGGGAAGGCCACGTAGAAGGTCGCGCCGTCGCCCGGGTGCCCATCGGCCCAGACGCGCCCACCGTGCCGCTCGACGATGCGTTTGACGTTCGCGAGGCCCATGCCGATGCCCTCGAAGTCACGGTCGCTGTGCAGGCGCTGGAAGGCCCCGAACAGCCGGTGTGTGTACTGCGGATCGAAGCCCACGCCGTCGTCCTGCACGAACACGATCCACTCGCCGTCGCCGGGGCGGCTCCCGACCTCGATCTTGGCCTGCTCCCGGCCGGACGTGTACTTGATGGCGTTGCCGAGCAGGTTCTCGAAGACCAGCCGCAGCAGGTCGGGATCACCGCGCACCACCGGCAGGTCGCGGGCCACCCACTCGATCTGGCGGCCCTGCGTCTCGGGACTGATGTTCGCCCAGGCGCGCAGCACGACCTGCGCGAGGTTCACGTCCTGAAAGTGCAGGGTCGTCTGCGACACGCGGGCCAGCCCCAGCAGCTCGCTGATCATGCCGTCCAGCCGCCCGGCCGCGCCGTCGATGACGTCCAGCAGGCGGCGGTCGTCATCGGTCAGGCGACCGTCGGCCCGGCCGCGCAGCAGGTGCATGAAACTGCGGATGTGCCGCACCGGGGCACGCAGGTCGTGAGAGACCGCGCCCACGAAGGCGTCGAGTTCGTCGCGCTCGGTACGGAGTTCCTGCGTGCGCGCCCGGACGACCTGCGCCACCTCGGAGTCCAGGTCGGATTCCCGGATCTCGGCGTGCTTCCGCTCGGTGATGTCCTCGTGCAGGACGGTCGCGAAGCGGGCTCCGCCATCCATGAACGGCGTGACCCGCACGCGGAACCAGCGTTCGCGGGTGGGCGCATGGCACGGGTACTCGGCCTCGAATGACTCGGCCTCGCCCACGAGCACGGCGCGCAGTCCGGCCGCCACGGTCGGGCCCTCATCGGCGCAGGGCGGTTGCCCCTGCTCGCAGACCCGCAGGTAGTTGCTGCCCACACCACACGTGGCCTCGCTGCCGCCGTTCTCGTGCATGAACGCCCGCCACGCGCGGTTGACCGTCAGGATCGCTCCCTGGGCGTCCACGACGGCCAGGATGTCCACCACCGCGTCGAGCGCGCTTTGCACGGCACTGACCGGCAGGGTCGGGGCCTGGAGTGGAGCGCGCGGGGAGCTGGGGCGGCGGTGGGACTGACTCACGGAGTACCTCCCGGTACCTCCCTCTTGTACCACCGGTCAGTGCCGTGCTCCCACAAGGCTTTCTTCACAGACGGGCCGTGCTGGTCGCCGTCTACTCCACCGGTTCCGTGGTGGCAAGCACCATTACTGGAAGGCCCCGAGATTCAGGGGAATGCTGTACGCGCAGCTCGTGTCGGCCTCGGTGCGCAGCAGCAGATCGGTCTTGTCGCTCGCCCCGATCCCGGCCTTGAGCGGCTGGAAGTAGTAGACCAGCGTGCCCGCGAACGGCCCCTGGGCCGCCGGGGTGGCCGTGGACGGAGTGCTGGTGGAGGCGGGCGTGGCCGCCGCCGGGGTCGTGGTGGCGGGGCTGGTGGCAGCGGGCGTGGTCGCCGTTCCGGCCGCCTCTGGTTTCCAGTCGTTCACGTACGACGAGCGCACCGGGGCGACCAGGGTGCCGTCCGGGCCTTTCAGGCGCACCAGATACGCGCCGCGGGCCTGCAAGCTGGGCAGGCCCCTCACGGCGATGTCCACCCGCAGTTCCCCGTCGGCCAGCCGCGCCTTGCTCAGATCGGGGCCGAGCGCGTCTTTCACGCTCAGGTTCTGGAACTTGTTGCGGGAGTCCTGTGCCTGGAAGGCCAGCTCATCCGCCTGACCGCTGAGGGTGATGGTGAGCGGGCGGCTGCCCGTTCCTGAGGCCTGCGGCGCGGCCAGCCAGTCGCTGATACAGGTGTCGCCGCCGTCGAAGGCAGTAACGGCCGCCGGGCCGGACACGAACGCGCCATCCTTGACGTTCAGGTCAACGGTCAGAAACGTGACGACCGGATCACGGCGGGCATACGCGCCGTCGATGACGTTCTTCGCGGTCGTCTCCTCCAGTTTCGGCACCCAGGCGTGGGCGGGCGCGGACAGCGTGAGCAGGCTCAGCAGGGCGGCGGACAGGACGGACACGGCAGAGGATTGGCGCATGAGGACGGTCTCCTTGAAACACTTGACCCCGGGACGTCAGTCCTTGAGGTAAACGACGCGGCAGGCCTGACCTGCCGACTTGAACAGCGCCGTGGCGAGCACCGACAGGGACACGTCGGTGTACACGTTCGATTCCAGCGCGAGGGCATTGGGCCGGATGCGGGCCGCCTTGATGCGGGTGACCTCGGGGAAGGCGGCGATCTGCGACTCGGACGTGATGTACGTGTGCAGGTTCCCCTCCTGGACGAGGTCGTTGCTGACGCCCTTGACTAGGGCCGCGTCCGGCCAGAGCTTGCGGCCCTGGTCGTCGTACACGGCGCTCGTCATGTCGCGCTGGAAGTTGCCCAGACCGCGCACGTCGATGACCACCGTGCACGACAGGGGCTTCCCGGCCGAGGCGCCAGTACCGGCGGCACCGGCTCCGGCGCGTGCTGTCGTGCCGCCCGCGCCACCGGCTCCGCCGCCGGTACTTCCGTCCCCACCCGTCCCACCATTTCCGGCCGGCGCGACGCCACCACCTCCACCGGAACCGGCGGGTGAACCGGTGCCCGCCGCTCCCGCGCCGCCGCCGGCACCGCGCGCGGCGGGCGCGTCACCAGCTCCCCCGCTGCCGCCGGCCCCCGCACCGGCCGGGCCAGCCCCGGAGGGCGTCCCGACGGGCGCGGCGGGGCTGGCTGCCTCGGGCGCACGCGCCGGGGCGGGCGCAGAACTGGCCCCCGCGCGGGCAGGCGCAGCTCCGCTGCTCGACGTGGGAGCCGGCGACGTGATGGGGGTGGGGGCGGTCGGGGCCGCCGTGGGGCGCGCGGACACCACTGGGGCCGCCGATCCGCTTCCACCCCTGGCTGCGACGGGCGCGGCCGGGGCCGCCGGTTCCGGTTCACTGACCGGTGTGCTCCTGGACGAGGTGGCGGGGGTGGGCGCGGCGCTGGTCTCGGCAGGCGTGACCGGGGTGGCGGCACGGGGCGTCACGGGACTGGGGGCGGCAGGCGCCGACGCCGCGGGCAAGGCCGGTTCGGCCGCCGGAGTGGCGGGTGAGGCCGAGGCGCGGGGCGTGATCGGCGCCGCGGGAGCGCTGGCGGGGGCCGTAACCGGCGCAGGCGTCGACCGGGCCGAGGTGGGCGTCGTGGTGGGGGCCGGGGTCACGCGGGCAGACGGCGTCGGCGTCCGCACCGCCGGGGCAGAAGCCACGGGGGCCGGAGACGGGGCCGGGGTCGTGACCCGCTGAGGAGCCGGGGCGGGCGTCGCCGTCGCGCGGGGACGGCTGGTAGGCACGGGCGGCGCCGTCTGGGCAGGGCGGGGCACGGGAACCGGTCTCAGGGCCGGCGCGGACCTGGGCGCGGGCGCCGGGGGGACGGGGGCCGTCCGGGTCACGGGGGCCGAGGTCGCGACAGGACTCGTCGGCCGCGTCACGGGAGCCGCCGCCTGCGTCGCCGGCCCGGACGCGCGGGCCACCTGGGCGGGTGCCGGCGTCCGCGTGGGGGCTGGGGTCACGGCTGGCGTGCGGGGGGCCGGACTGGCCTGCGCGGCGGACTGGGCCCGGGCCGCGGGTGGTGTCGTGGTCGCCCCGCCGGAGGATGCCGGTGCAGCCGTCGCCGGTGCCGGCCGTGCCGAGGGCGACGGCGTTGGCGACGGACTGGGCTTCACGACCGGCGGCTTCACGGCCACAGGCTTGACTGGCGGCGGCTTCACGGAAACGGACTTCGCGGGCGTGGGCACCGTGGGTTTAGGAACGTCGACCTCCGGCACCACGGGCTCCGGCGCAGTGGTCTGAACGGGCACGTTAGGGAACTTGTTCGGCGGGATGATCGGTGCCGTGGGCGTGGCGGGTGACGTGGCCAGCTTCGGCGGCGCCAGCGGCACCACTTCCAGCGGCTGGGCCGACGACGGCGGGATCTTCACGTCAGCCAGGAACGCCAGCAGCCCGCCCAGCAGGGCCACGTGCACGGCCACGGTCGCCAGGGTCGCGCGGCGTTTCTCGCGGCCCTCAGGCGTCAGGGGCGGGCGTGGCGGGCGGCCGGGGCCCGGGGCCGCGCCGGGCATGGGCTGGCTGGTCATGGCGTGGCCTTGGTACCCAGCGCCAGCTTCTGCCCGCCGGCCTTGCGGATCTCGTCCATCACACCGACCACCGTGCCGTACTGGCCTTTCTCATCGGCGCGCAGTCCCACCACGCCGTCCGAAGCGCCCAGCAGGGGCTTCAGTTGCCCGGCCAGTTCACGCAGGGCGGTCGGCTGGCCGTTCAGGAAGACCTGACCGCTGCTGTCCACGCTGACTACGGGCAGCGCGGTGGTCTGCTGCACGCTGGTGCTCGCGCCGGGCAGCGTGAGCGGCACGGCACGGTCGCGCGGCGCGAGGCTGCTGGTCAGGAAGAAGAAGATCAGCAGCAGCAGCACCACGTCCACCATGGGCGCGAAGTCGAAGGTCACGGCGTCCCCGCCGCGCGCGCGGGCTCTCACCGGCGAACACCCCCAGGCAGCATGTCCTCAAAATTCAAGGACACTTCCGGGCGGCGCAGCCAGCCGGGCAGTTCCTCCCGCACGCGCTCGGCCTGCGTGGCGATCCGGTCGGCGCGGGCGCGCAGGGCGCCGCGCGCCACATACGCGACGATGGCGACGATCAGGCCGCCCGCCGTGTTGATCAGTGCCTCGCTGATGCCCGTGGCGAGCTGCTCGGGCGTGGGCGCGGTCGTCTGGCTGAACACCAGGAACGAGCGCACCATGCCGATCACGGTGCCCAGCAGGCCCAGCAGCGGCGCGACCTGTGCGGCCGTGCCCAGCGCGCTCAGGCCCGCGTACAGGCGGTCTTCCTCGACCAGCAGCGCGCCCTGCATGGCACTGGACGCGGCCTCGACCCCACGGTCGGCTCGGCTCAGGCCCGCCCGCAATACGCTCACGGCGGGGCTGGGGTGGGCCGCGCGATCCACCTCGGCCAGGGCCGCGCCCGACCCGCTCTCGGCGGTGACGGCGCGGGCCCGTTCGATCAGCGCGCTGGCGTCCCGCCCCAGGCGCGTGAGCACCTGAACGCGCACGGCGACCAGGTAGACGACGTACACGGACAGCAGCAGCAGCACCCACAGCAGGGGGCCGGCCGCGCGAATCAGGTCGAGGACATTCACACCAACCAAGTAACACGCCGCTACGTGGCAAGCGTGAAAGGCCGATAGCCAGTCCTCATCTGCTGGTCATCTGCGGATCAGGAAGCGTGCAGCACGGCATGCAGAATCCGCAGTAAACCACTCGACTTTAAGCCCCCAACCCGAGTAAAATACCGGGGCAAGTAGGAATCATTCTCAAGAAGGATTCTGCCGCCCGCACGACCACACCCGCACCCGGGCGTGCCAAGGAGACCCATGACCGAACAGACCGCGCCCCACCAGCTCGAAATCCGCAACCTGCACGCCACCGTCGGCGACACCGAGATCCTCAAGGGCATCGACCTGATCGTGCCGCGCGGCGAACTGCACGCCGTCATGGGCCCCAACGGCAACGGCAAGAGCACCCTCGCCAAGGTCATCGTCGGCGATCCCGAGTACACCGTCACGCAGGGTGAAGTGCTGGTCGACGGCGTGAGCATCCTCGAGATGGAACCCGACGAGCGCGCCCGCCTCGGCGTGTTCCTGGCCTTCCAGTACCCGGTCGAGATTCCCGGCGTCACCATCGCCAACTTCCTGCGCCTGGCCATGCAGGCCCGCAAGGCCGAGGGCGAGGAAGTCTCGTTCACCGAGTTCTACGGCAAGCTGCAGGGTGCCCTGAAAACCCTGGAGTGGGATGAAAGCATCGTCGAACGCTACCTGAACGCGGGCTTCTCCGGCGGCGAGAAGAAGCGCAACGAGATTCTCCAGATGCTGATGCTCGACCCGAACTACATCATCATGGACGAAACCGACAGCGGCCTCGACGTCGACGCCCTGAAGATCGTCGCCAAGGGCGTGAACTCCATGCGCGGGCCAAATCTGGGCGGACTGATCATCACCCACTACCAGCGCCTCCTCGATTACATCGTCCCCGACAAGGTGCACATCATCCTCGACGGCAAGGTCGTGCAGAGCGGCGGCCCCGAACTCGCCAAGAAGATGGACACCGAGGGCTACGACTGGGTCAAGGAACTGGCCACGGCATAAGGCGGCAGCCCCGCACCCCAGGCCCGCAGCCTGACGCTCCCCACTCCGCCTCCGAAGGAGCTCCACATGACCATCAATCCTGAAGTGAACGACATCAACGCCGGCTACGAGTACGGCTGGAGCAACCCTGAACGCTACGCCGTCAAGGCCCCCAAGGGCCTGCGCCGCGACGTGGTCGAGATGATCAGCAAGGCCAAGGACGAACCTCAGTGGATGCTGGACTTCCGCCTCAAGGCCCTGGACATCTTCCTCAGCAAGCCCATGCCCACCTGGGGCGCCGACCTGAGCGGCCTGAACCTCGACGAGATCTACTACTACATCAAGCCCGAAGGCGCCAACGCCCGCTCGTGGGACGACGTGCCGGACGACGTGAAGCAGACCTTCGAACGCCTCGGCATTCCCGAGGCCGAACGCGCCGCGCTGGCCGGCGTGGGCGCGCAGTACGAGTCCGAGATGGTGTACCACAACCTCAAGGAGGAGTGGGAGAAGCTCGGCGTGGTGTTCCTCAGCATCGAGGATGGCCTGAAGGAATACCCGGATCTGTTCCGCGAGCACTTCGCCACGATCATCCCGCCCGAGGACAACAAGTTCGCGGCCATCAACAGCGCCGTGTGGTCCGGTGGGAGCTTCGTGTACGTGCCCAAGGGCGTCAAGGTGGACATCCCCCTCCAGACGTACTTCCGCATCAACGCCGAGAGCAGCGGCCAGTTCGAGCGCACCCTGATCATCATCGACGAGGGCGCGCAGGCCCACTACATCGAAGGCTGCACTGCCCCGGCATACTCAAGCGACTCCTTCCACTCCGGCGTGATCGAGATCGTCGTGAAGGAAGGCGCCCGCTTCCGGTACAGCACCATCCAGAACTGGAGCCACAACGTCTACAACCTCGTGACGCAGCGCGCCGCCGTGTACGGCAACGGCGTCATGGAATGGGTGGACGGCAACCTGGGCAGCAAGGTCACCATGAAGTACCCGGCCTGCTACCTGCTCGAAGAGGGCGCGCGTGGTGAAGTCCTGAGCATCGCCATGGCCGGACGCGGCCAGCACCAGGACGCCGGCGCGAAGATCGTGCACTTCGCCCCGCACACCAGCGGCACCATCGTGTCCAAGAGCATCAGCAAGGACAGCGGGCGCAGCAGCTACCGCGGCCTCGTCAAGATCTACGAGGGCGCCAAAGGCAGCCAGACGAATGTGGAATGCGACGCCCTGCTGCTGGACGACGAGGCCCGCACCGACACGTACCCCTACATCGAGATCGAGGAAAAGGACGCCCGTGTCGGCCATGAAGCTACGGTGTCCAAGATCAACGACGAGCAGATCCTGTACCTCCAGAGCCGCGGCCTGAGCGAGGACGAAGCCGCCGGACTGATCGTGCGGGGCTTCATCGAGCCGATTGCCAAGGAACTCCCGCTGGAGTACGCCGTGGAACTGAACCGCCTGATCGAGCTGGAAATGGAAGGCTCGGTCGGGTAAACGGATGGGAGGAGCCAAGTTGGGAGAACAGGAACGCTACGCCGATGCACTCCACATGCATCTGACAGGCCTCACGCGTCAGTTGCGACAGGAACTGGCCGACCTCTTCTCTCAACCACTTCAATCCCAAGTCCACCGTCTTCTGTTTGAGTTGACGTTCGACACCATGGGTGCCCCCATCACAGTCTACGCATTTGACCATACTGGTAATCCATTGAGGTGGTTTGAAACGACGGAAACTAGGACACTTCTCCACCCGCATCGGCTCTATCCAGAGAGTCTGTCGGATGAGGAAGAGTTCTGGTCGGATGATGCTTTCCGCCAGACACTGCATTTTATCGCTGATTGGTTCTATCAAGTATGGCTGTCCGAGACCAAAGCTAAGTTCAACGGTGCGGCGTACCTACTCAGCTATTCGTACGACGCACCGGAGCAGTTCAACCTTCAGACAGGAGACTGGGAGCCGCTGCCATGATCTCCCCCGCCACCGCTCCTCACTACACCTGGGCTGATGTCTGCGACGGCTGGAAGCTCGTGGACAAGCCGAACCTGAGTGTCATTCAGGAACGGATGCCCACGGGCACGCAGGAAGTCCGGCATAAGCACTCGCGGGTGCGGCAGTTCTTCTACGTGCTGCGCGGCGAACTGACGCTGGACGTGGAGGGCGCGGCGCACGTCATTCCGGCCACAAGCGGTCTGGAAGTCGGGCCGGAGCAGGGGCATCAGGCCCGGAACGAGGGCGGGGAGGACGTGGAGTTTCTGGTCATCAGCGACGGGAACTCACGGGACGACCGGGTGGAGGGGTGACGGTGCGTGGCTGCGTGATCTGCGAGAAGCTGGCGGTGCTGGGCACGTTGCCCGCCAGTGAGAACGTGTGGGGCACGGAGCACTGGGCAGTCGTCCATGCGTTCGATACGGCTCTGGAGGGCTGGCTGGTGCTCCTGAGCAGAACGCACGCGCTCTCGTATGCCGACCTGAGCGACGACGCGGTGCAGGAGCTGGGGCTGGTGCAGAAACGGCTGACGGACGCTCTGCGGATGGTGGTCGGCGCGCAGAAGACCTACGCGGTGACCTTCGCCGAGCATGGCGATTACCCGCATCTGCACGTGCATGTCATTCCCCGGATGCCGGATCAGGCCCCGGAGTTCAAAGGCCCGAACATCTTCAAGTTGCTGGGCGTGCCGGCCGACCAGGCGGTATCGCAGGAGCGCCGGAACGAACTGGCGCAGCAACTCAACAACCATCTGAACCCAAAGGAGCAACAATGACCCAATTCAATGATCAACTCGCGTTGCAGGCTGGCCCGGAGTGGCTGACTACGAAGCGTCAGGCAGGGCTGGAGCTGTTCAGCACGCTCGATATCCCGACAGAGTCTGTGGAGGCGTGGAAGTACACGCGCGTCTCGGTGGACTTCACGAAGCTGCGCCCACACGGCAAGCGGGACGTGGTGTCCGACGTGTCGGCGCTGCCGCAGAGCGTGCAGGATCGCCTGACGGGGACTGACGTGGGCGCGTTCCTGGTGCTGGACGGCCCGGACGTGGTGTACCGCACGGAACTCCCGGCAGACTTGAGTGCGAAGGGCGTGATCTTCACGGATCTCAAGACGGCGGTCGAGCAGCACGCCGACAAGGTGCAGCAGTACCTGTACAGCGTGGTGCCGGCGGAGGTGCCGGACGACACGACGATTGCCGCGCCGGGCACGACGCCCAGCAAGTCGCCCGATCCGAGCGAGGGCAAGTTCTCGGCGCTGGCGGCGGCCCTGTGGACGAACGGCGCGTTCGTGTACGTGCCGCGCGGCGTGCAAGTGGAACTGCCCCTGGGGAGCTTCCGCGTGATGAGCGAGGCGGGGACGTACACGGCGACCCGCACCCTGGTTGTGGCCGAGGAAAACGCGCAGGTGACGTTCATCGACGAGCAGGACAGTGAGGAACTGCAAGGGACGTACGCGATTGGCGCGGTGGAACTCGTCGTGAAGGACGGGGCACGCGTGCGGTACGTGAGCATCCAGAACTGGGGCAAGGGCGTGACGCACATCCAGCGGCAGCGCGGCGACGTGGGCCGGGACGCCACCCTGAACTCGCTGGTCGTGACCATGGGGGGCACCCTCTCGCGCACGGAGATGCAGTCCTACCTGCGCGGACAGGGCAGCGACAGTGAGATGCTGGCCCTGTACTTCGCGAACGAGGATCAGCACTTCGACCACTACACCTTGCAGCACCATGCGGCGCCGAACGCGCACAGCGACCTGCTGTACAAGGGCGTCAGCGATGACCAGAGCGTGGGCGTGTTCAGCGGCATGATCAAAGTCGATCTGCACGCACAGAAGACGGACGCGTACCAGAAGCACCGCACGCTGATGCTGAGCAGCGAGGCCCGCAACTTCAGCGTGCCGCAGCTGGAAATCAACGCGAACGACGTGCGTTGCAGCCACGGCAGCACGACCGGCCCGGTCGATCAGGAGGCGCTGTTCTTCCTGCGGTCACGCGGCATCAGCCGGGAAATCGCGGAGAAGATGCTGGTCACGGCATTCCTGGAGGACGTGCTGACCCGTGTGCCCCTCAGGAGCGTCGTGGAGTACATCGAGGGCATCATCGCGAAGAAGGTCGGCGCGGCGTAACGCGAGGAAAAGGAAAGGCGGTCAGTCCTGCGGGGCTGGCCGCTTTACAGTGGCAGTCATGACCCAAGCAGCCTGGCGCGTGGTGTTTCCCGCCGACTACTTCACCGCCCGGCAACCGGACGAGGCATTTGCCGATCAGGCGGCAGCGTTCGCCGGGCTGGGTTGGAAGGTGTCCACGTTCGCCCTCGACAGTGACCGCCGCTTCCGCCCTCCGCTGGAGCCGGACGAGTCCGTGCTCTACCGGGGGTGGATGCTCACTGGAGATGCATACCGCGATTTCGAGGACGCCGTGACCTCTGCAGGAGCCACGCTTGCCACGTCGCACGCGGCTTATCTGGCGGCGCACCACATCCCGAACTGGTACCCGCTGCTGGCCGACCTGACACCCAAAACGGTGTGCTTCAGTGACCTGACCGGCATGGATGGCAAGCTGGCAGAGTTGGGATGGGATGCGTTCTTCGTGAAAGACTACGTGAAGTCCTTGAAGACTGGCGCAGGCAGCGTCATCACCCGCCCGGAACACATAGGGGAGCTGATGGGACGTATGGAACAGTTCCGGGGACAGATTGAGGGCGGCCTGTGCGTCCGTCAGTTCGAACCGCTGGAAACCCATACAGAGACGCGATACTTCGTGCGTGACGGACACGCGTTCGAGGCCAATGGGAGCGCTGTGCCAGACATCGTACAGACCGTGGCCGAGCGAATTCCCTCTCCATTCTTCTCGGTGGATATAGCCCGCCGGTCAGACGGCGTATGGCGCGTCGTGGAAATAGGCGATGGTCAGGTGTCAGATCTGGTGGGCTGGACGGCCGAACAGTTCAAGATCGTCTGGATGGACGCGATGCAAGAATGAGTCCTACAATTCGATCTCACCGTCGTCCTCGCCCCACCAGTTCACGCGCTTGGCACTGACCTCGATCATGGTCAGGCCAGGCGTGTCCAGCCCTTCCTTGAACCACTGCTCAAGTTCCTTGTGCCAGTGCTCCGCCATGGCGTCCTTGTCGTCCTTCAGGGTCGCCTCGCCCTGCACAGCCACGAACAGGAAGCCCTTTTCGGCACGGAAGTTCAGCTGCACGTGCTTGTTCTTCTCGATGTCCTTCGCCGTGCGGGACTCGGCCCAGGTAAAGAAGTAGCTGGTGCCGTCGTACTCGACCTCGCCGTTGTTGCTCATGGGGCGGGATGCGAGGCGGCCGTAACTGGTGACGGTCGTCATCATGCACAGGTCGAGGCCACGCATTTTCTTCGCCAGGGTCGCCAATGATTTGTTCGCCATGCCCGATGCTAGGCAGCCGGGGTGCGGGCCGGTGCTGGCGGGGCTTCACCCTCCCCTGCGGGGGCGTGGAGCGGCCCTTCACCGTTCCCGCTTTGCGTGCCCGCCTTCAGACAGGGCGGCCCGGCCGGGGTATGACAGTTGGATGCAGCTCAACCACCTGAACCTCAGCGTCACCGACGTGCCCGCCTGCGTGGAGATGTTCGAGACGTACTTCGGCTTCACCCGCTCCGACATGCCCGTGAACGAGCACATGGCGTTCCTGCACGACGAGGGCGGCTTCCTGCTCTCCATGTTCCGTGCGAAGGACGTGAGTTATCCGAAGTCCTTCCACGTCGGCTTCTTACAGGACACGCCCGAGCAGGTGCACGCCATCCGCGCACGTCTGCTGGAAGGCGGCTACGCCGTGCCGGAACCCCAGCAGAACCACGGCCGCCTGACCTTCTACTTCGATGCGCCCGGCGGCTTCGTGGTCGAGGTGGAGTCGTTCGTGGCCCGTTGACCGAACCGCTCAGTTTCGGCTGGGGTACACACCTTCC
Organism: Deinococcus sp. KSM4-11; assembly: GCF_004801415.1. Taxonomy (NCBI): domain Bacteria; kingdom Thermotogati; phylum Deinococcota; class Deinococci; order Deinococcales; family Deinococcaceae; genus Deinococcus; species Deinococcus sp. KSM4-11. The sequence continues at coordinate 434,268 of NZ_SSNX01000003.1, forward strand.
GTGCAGATCACGTACGTGAGGGCCTGACCGTTCGCGGATTTGGGAGACACGGCACGCAGATCCGGCAGGGCGAAGGTCGTCTGACCGTTCCCACCGTATTGAGTGCCCAGCAGGCTGAACAGGGCGGTGTTCTGGCTAATCGGCAGGATCTGTCCCTGAGCGACCACGGCCCCTCCAACGGCGCCGGCGGTCAGCCACACGTCTCCGATCACGCACTGGCTCCCTCTGCCTCCGCTGGCGAAGTTGTTGTACGCGCCATCGGTCTGGAAGTACTGCGGCAGTTTGTCCGGGCCGGGAGATCCCTGCGGGCCGGGATCACCCCTAGGGCCAGCCGGGCCGGGATCGCCTTTCGGCCCCTGCGGCCCTGTTCCGGCCTGCACCCACGCCAGGCCGTCTGAGGTGAGGGTCAACGCCTGCCCGGGCTGTCCGGCGGCGAGCGTGGCGATCTTCGCGGCGGTCACGCTGCCATCCGCCAGCCGGGCCGTCGTGATGGGTTGCGCCAGCGCTGCAAAATTCGCGTTCACCTCCTCGGCCTTGATGACGGTGCCCGCCGTGAACACGTGGGCGATCAGGGCGGCGCCGTCGGTGGCCGCGTAGGCGCCGGCGAGACCGATGAGAAGGCCGAGAGCGGCCGAACGGGCATCCAACCAGGTGGGCTTGCGCATCGGGACTCCTTCAGGCTGGTGGTGCTGCGGTGGGCTTACTTCCAGGTGCCGCCGTTCCATGTGGCCGCGTTCCAGAGTGAGCCTCCGGTGCCGCCACCCGATTGACCACAACTGGCGATCAGCATGGCCAGGAGTAGCAGTCCGACAAGTGTCTTCCTGTGCATTCCTCCCTCCTCCGTTTCATGGGCCACTTAGGCGAAACCCGCCATCACTTCGTCCAGGCTTTCCCGGCTCGGCCGGATCAGCTCCTCGGGCAGCAGGGCCAGCGGCAGCTCCGGCAGGTGCAACGCCTCGGGCAGCGTCGGGCGGCTCTGGTCGAGGTACAGCAGGCCGGTGATCAGTTCCCCGGTGCCCTTGGCTTCCTCCAGCAGGGCCAGGGCGCCCAGGCGGGTGGCGGGGTTGTAGTCGCGGCCCAGTTTGCGGAGCTGCACGGTGGGGCCGTCGTGGAGCTGCACGCTGATGACTTCGCCGGGGTCGTAGTCCACCGCGATCTCGGCGTAGTCGGGAATGAAGGTGATGTCGTGCAGGGGCACCTCGTGCTCCTTGCCGTAGGCATAGCTCTTGGTGCTGTCGTCGTGGTTGTTGAAGGTCACGCACGGCGAGACGATGTCCAGTACGGCCAGCCCGCCGTACGCGATGGCAGCCTTCAGGAGCTCCGTGACCTGCTTGGCGTCCCCGGCGAAAGAGCGCGCCACGAACCCCGCCCCGGCGATGATCGCCTCGGCGCACAGGTCCAAGGGGGGCAGTTCGTTGGTGCCGATGTACTTGAGGTGTTGGCCCTCGTCGGCAGTGGCCGAGAACTGCCCCTTGGTCAGGCCGTAGACGCCGTTGTTCTCGATGATGTACACCATGGGCACGTTGCGCCGCACGAGGTGCTTGAACTGCCCGATGCCGATGCTGCCGGTGTCGCCGTCGCCCGACACGCCGATGGCCGTGTGGTGCCGCTGCGCGAGCATGGCGCCGGTCGCCACGCTGGGCATACGACCGTGCACGGTGTTGATGCCGTGCGCGGCATTCAGGAAGTACGCAGGGCTCTTGCTGGAACAGCCGATCCCCGAGAGTTTCATGACGTTGTGGGGCCTGAGTCCCAGCTGGAAGGCCGCATCGATGATCCGGCTGGAGATGGAATCGTGCCCGCAGCCGGGACAGAGGGTGCTGGGCAGGCCCTTGTAGTCGTTCTTGCTCAGGCCGGCGCTGTTCAGGGCGGGCGGACGGGCGGGAGCGGTCATGCGGGCACCTCCTCGCGCTGTGGGGTGGTCAGTGCATCCTGCACCCGGCCTGCAATGAAGGCCCCGCTGAGTGGGAGGCCGTCGCAGTGCGCCACGCTCTGGATGCGGGTGGCGAACTCGGGGTACTCGGTCCGGAGCAGGATGGCAAGCTGGCCCTGCTGGTTCATCTCGACCACGATGACCTGTTCGTGCGCTGCGATGAAGGCGTGGACGTCCTTGCAGAATGGGAGGGCGCGGACACGCAGGGCATCGGTGGCGATGCCAGCGGTGGCGAGCATGTCGCGCGCCTCGACGACGCCGGGTTCCGTGCTGCCCATGTTGATCAGCCCGACCTTCGCGCCGCTGCCGCTGATAACGGGGGCGGGCACGACGTTGCGGGCGTGCTCGTGCTTGCGATCCAGCCGGCGGAGGTTCTTGAGCCACTCGTCGGGGTGTTCGCTGTACGTCGCGGCGTCGGTGTGGCCGGTGCCGCGCGTGAAGTACGCGCCGCCCAGGGCGTCCGTGCCGGGCAGCGTGCGCGGGCCGACGCCGGTCTGGTCGTCGTCGCGGTAGCGGGCAAAGCTGCCGCCCAGCGCCACGATGTCCTCGGCGCGCAGCACCTTGCCCCGGTGGATGGCCCGGTTCGGGTACTCGAAGGGCTCGGACATCCAGATGTTCATGCCCAGGTCGAGGTCGCTGTTCACGAACACCGGCGTCTGGAGGGCTTCGGCCAGATCGAAGGCCCGCCAGCCGAACTCGAAGCACTCGGCGGGCGTGCCGGGCAGCAGCACGATATGTTTCGTGTCGCCGTGCGACAGGTAGTACGTGCTGAGCAGGTCGCCCTGCGACACGCGGGTGGGCAGGCCGGTGCTGGGGCCCATGCGCTGGATGTTCCACACGACCAGCGGGATCTCGGTGAAGTACGCGTACCCGGCGAACTCAGCCATCAGCGAGATGCCGGGGCCGGACGTACTGGTCATGGCGCGCGCACCCGCCCAGCCCGCGCCGACGAGCATGCCAATCGCGGCGAGTTCGTCCTCGGCCTGCACGATGGCGAAGGTGTTCGTGCCGGTCTGCGGGTCGCGGCGGAGCTTCGGCATCCACTCGATCAGGCCCTCGGCGAGGCTGGTGGCGGGCGTGATCGGGTACCACGCGACGACCGTGCAGCCACCGTAGATGGCTCCCAGCGCCCCGGCGGTGTTCCCGTCGATCAGGATCTTCCCGGCGGTGGCGTTCATGCGCTGCACGGCGTACGGATCGGTCTTCTCCAGATTCGTCGCGCACCACCCGAAGGCGGCCTGGGCGATGTCGTAGTTGCTCGCCACGACCTTCGCCTTCCCGGCGAAGTTGCGGGTCAGGTAATCCAGGATGGCGGCCATCTCGATGCCGAGGGTCTGCGCCAGCGCGCCCACGTACACCATGTTCATCATGCGGTCGCGGAATTTGGCGTCCACGTTCTGCTCTTTCATGATGGCGTTCACCGGCAGCGCGTACACGCTCACGTCGTCCCGCTCCACGGTCAGCTTCAGGTGATCCGGATAGAACATCACGCCGCCGGTGGGCAGCTCGCGCAGATCCTGGTCGAGGGTCTTGGCGTTGAAGGCCACCAGCACCTCGGCGTGATCCCGCCGGGCGGTATAGCCGTCCGCGCTCACCCGGATCGAGTACCACGTGGGCAGGCCCTTGATGTTGCTGGGGAAGATGTTCTTGGCGTTCACCGGGATGCCCATGTGGAACAGGGCGTCGACCAGCGTGGCATTGGAGGTCTGCGACCCGCTACCGTTCACGGTGGCGACGTTGATGGTGAAGTCGTTGACGACGGGACTGCGCTGGGGGCTAGGCGGGGCGTCGGGCCGTGGGGCGGTGTGCGTCATCGAAAACCTCGCTTACAAGGAGGGCGGATGCCGGCCGGGTGCCGGGTGGAACGCAAACGCGGTTGATGCCCCGAATCTACTCCCTGTCAGGGCGGAAGGGTGCCCGACTCCACGGCCCGCTGCACGACCTCCTGAGCCAGCGTCCACAGGGCCGGGAAGGCTGTCAGGGCCGGGGCTTTCAGGATCAGGAGCCGTGTGGCCGTGAGTTCCGGTTCCCGCGCCACACAGCCCAGGCCGCCCTCGCCCCAGGTGAGCAGCATGGGCTGGAGCGCGTCCAGCGCGCGGGCGAAGCGGGCTTCCGGTGTCCAGCGGGCGTCGAATTCAGCGTGCAGGGCATGAAATTCGGCCCGTTGACCCTCGGGCAGGAGCCCGTACAGCGCGTGGGCGCCCTTTTCCTCGGCCTGTGCCTGCCGCGCGTGGGCGGCGTCCGGCACGGCAAAATGCAGGTCGCCCGCATAGATCTCCACGAGGTCATGCACCAGCAGCAGCTGGATCACGCGGTTCACGTCGGTTCCGGCGGGGGCGTGCTCCGCCAGCGTCAGGGCCATCAGAGCGAGATGCCAGGAGTGCTCGGCGCTGTTCTCGGAGCGGCCTCCGTCGTGCAGGTACGTGCTGCGCTGCACGGCCCTCAGGCGGTCACAGGTGAGCAGGAACGCGGTCTGGTCGGCCAGCGTGGACATGCGCGAGTCTACCCGGCCGGTTCCTGCGTCCACAGCGGCACCTGCGCGATCCGCCGCCGCGCTCCGTCCGGGTCGGTGCGGTCGGGGCGGCAGGTGTCCCAGGCCCGCCCACCCGCATACGCGCCGATCACGAGCAGGTCGGCGCTGCTCCCGTCGTTTCGGTGCCCGGTGCCGGCCGGGAGCACCAGCACGTCGCCCGCTTCCACGGTGCGCTGCACTCCGTCCTCGCCGCCCAGCGTGACCGTCACGTGCCCACGCGCGACCACCAGCACCTCGTGCGCGGTCGAGTGGTAGTGGTGAAAGGAGTAGATGCCGTTGCGCCAGCTGTTGCTCCAGCCACGGGCGGCGAGGTGCGCCTCGATCTGCGGTGGGGTCAGCCCCCTGAGCGCGGCGCGATACAGGCACGCAGGCAGGGCGCTGTTCGGCACACGGCCCCCCTGCGGCAGGGACAGTTCTTCGGCAGACATGCCCCACGCTACGACCTGGCCGAATGGCGGGGCCGCACACCCGCCCCCTATGCTGGGCGCAGACATGATGACGAAATCGCGCATGGAGGCATTCAGCGACGGGGTGCTGGCCATCATCATCACCATCATGGTGCTCGAACTGCGGGTGCCCGAGGGCCACGACTGGCACGAACTCGGGCGACTGTGGCCGAAATTCCTGGCCTACGTGATCAGTTTCGTGTACGTGGGCATCTACTGGAACAACCACCACCACCTGATGCACACGGTGCACCGCGTGACGGGCGGGATGCTGTGGGCGAACCTGCACCTGCTGTTCTGGCTGTCCCTGTTCCCGTTCGTGTCCGGCTGGGCGGGCGAATCGCACTTCGCGCGTGAACCCATGACCGCGTACGGCGTGGTGGCCCTGATGGCCGGACTGGCGTACACCATCCTGGTGCGCGTGATCATTGGCGCGGGCACGGAGAACCACCTGCTGGCCGACGCCATTGGCGAGGACGTGAAGGGCAACCTCTCGCTGGCGGGCTACGTGGTGGCGATCGTCGCGCCGCTGCTGGGCGCGTGGGGCGCGTGGGTATCCGGCGTCATGCTGATCGGCGTGGCCCTGATGTGGCTGATTCCTGACCGCCGGATCGAGCAGGTGCTGCAACGCGAGCGCCACTGAGTTCCCGCATGGCGTGAGGCCACCTTCAGCCCAGGCGCGCGCAGGGGCGCGCAAGGCCGTCCAGTCCGGCCTCCTGGCATGAGGAACGGACTTCACCGCCAGCCGGGCCAACTGTGCTAACGGCGCTGGCGGTGGAGGGGCCGATCCGGCGGAACGGCCAGCCAGAGGTGAACGCGCGGTGGCGGGCCGCTGAGGTCGGTGAACACTTCCTGCACTTCCCAGGAGAACAGGGTGCAGGGCGCCCTCAGCGTTCCCGGCGGGAAGGCACAGGCGCGGCCCGTACGGTGATGCAGGTCGGCCGGACGTTCCCGCCGCCGAACCCACCCCGCCCCGTGGGGTGACCGTGGGCCGCCCACCCCGGGCGCGCCCCTCTGCCCTCTCCGCTGGCAGGCGCCCATGCTTGCCCCGACCGGCCGGACGGCGCGAGATCGACCACACGCCGCGCCGTTCTGACCGTCTTTCTGGAGGACGATGATGAATCGCTCCCTGTTTTCCCTGCATACCCTGACCCTGAGCGCCCTGCTGGGCACCGGCCTGCTGCTGCCCACCACCCTGGCACAGACGGCGGAGCCGCCCCCACTGAACCTGCCGCCGGTGACCTCGCCGCCCGTCACGGCCCCGGTCACGGAGCCGGCCCCGGCCGAGACCGCCCCGACCGACACGACTCCCGCCGAGACCCCTCCGGCGGACACCGCCCCGACCGATGCGGCACCAACCACCGAGACCGCACCGACGGACGCGGCTCCAGCCACAGAGACCGCGTCCCCGGCCGCACCAGAGCAGGCCCCGGCGGCGGTGACCGCCACGACCACACAACTGCCTCACCTGGACGGTGAACAGGTGCTCAAGACCACGCCGACCGTGCTGGGCCAGGCCGTGATCTACGCGGGCACGGTGGAGAACGCCCTGGGCCGCACCGTGGACGGCCTGAAAGCCGACGGCTTCACCGAGGCCGCGAGCACGGGCACGGACAGTGCGGCCGCGCAGGCGGACACCGCCCAGACCATCACGCTGCACAAAGGCGGGGAGACGGTGGCCGTGCGCGTGACCGAGACCCTGGGCCTCACGGTCGTGGCGGTCGCCCGTGACCTCGTGGCGAGCGACGCGGCACCCCAGACATCGCCCGACACGGCTGCCCCGGCGACGGACGCGGCCCCGACCGAAACGGCCCCAACGGACGCGGCACCCGCAGACACAGCAGCCCCGGCAGATCCGGCCACACCGACCGAACCGGGCGCGGGCGATACCCCTCCGGCGGCTCCTGAACCGACCGATCCGGCCGCTCCCGCCGACCCGGCTCCCACCCCCCTACCACCCCTGGAGCCGCCGCCCAGCCAGCCCTGACATACCACTCCGCACGCGGTCGCGGCGGCCAGCCTCCCGGTGGGGCTGGCCGCCGCTCTGGTACCACTGTCTTGAGCGTCCTCTCATTTTGCAGATTTGGCGAAGACGTGGTCGCGCCGGATCGAGACCGTCCTGGACACCCTTTGCCGTTTTCAGACACCGAAAGACAGTGCCGGAGCCGTTCTCCGTTCATTCGCGGTTGACGTGTTCCATGGGCGGCATGGCACAGGTCTCGACATCCGGCACTCCCCCACCATCCTCTCCGCGCCGGGTGGTCCGCCCGACGACGCCCCCCCGGCGACCCTTTCCGTGGGGCTGGCTGTTCGTGCCGCTGCTGTTGGGCGGCGCGGGCTTCGTCGGCTACAAGCTGGGCCACGCAGACAGCGGCAGCACAGGCAGTTCAGCGGGCAGCGGCTTCGGCGCAGGTCAGACCGGCGGTGCGGCAAGCGGGGGAACAGCCAGCCGCTCCAGCACCCGTTCGGGCAGCGGGACGGCAACCGGGGCGGGCACCGGGAACGCGGCAGCGGGAACGGCGGGGAGCCGTTCGGGCGCGGCGACCCGCAGCAGCACGGCTGGCACCACCTCAACCAGCGGCGCGGCAGCCAGGACGGCGTCCGGCGTGGTGACCCCGGTACAGGTCACGGCGGCCACGTCCGGCACGCTGAGCACGTCGCGCACGCTGACCGGCACAGTCGCGGCGGCGCAGAGCACGGCCGTCACAGCCCGCACGTCCGGCACGGTGACGGGCGTGAGCGTGCAGGTGGGCAGCTCGGTGAAGGCCGGGCAGACGGTCGTCACGCTGAGCAACACCGACCTGAACAGCGCGGTGCAGAGCGCCCAGAACGCGCTGGATTCGGCGCAGGTGCAGCTGCGGGGCCAGCAGACGAGCACGGTGGGCGCGCGGGCGGGCCTGCAGGCGCAGGTCACGGCGGCGGGGCTGTCGCTGACGAATGCGCAGGCCAGCCTCTCGTCCCTGCAGCAGCTCCTGGCGATCGGCGCGGTGGCGCGCAGTGAGGTCACGGCTCAGCAGGCGGCGGTGGCGGCGGCGCAGACGACCCTCACGACCGCGCGCGCGAACCTCGCAGAAAATGAGCGGTCGGGCGCGCAGGGCGTGACCGAAGCGCAGCTGACCGTGCAGAAGGCGCAGTTGGCGCTGAACCAGGCGCAGGCGGCGGCCGACGCGGCGCGCGTGACCGCACCCTTCGCCGGCCAGATCACGGCGTTGAACGTCGCGCCGGGCGAGTACGTGACGGCGAACGGCGAGGCGTTCACGCTGGTCAGCAGCGCCCGGCAGGTGAACGTGAACGTCCCCGCGACCGAGGCGACCACCCTGACGCCCGGCACGGTCATGGGCTTCACCAGCGGCAGCGTGAAGTACCCGCTGAAGGTCGCGCAGAATCCGGGCGCGCCCACGAACGGCAGCGTGCCCCTCACCGCGCGCTTCACCGGCACGTCGATCCCGGCGCTGGGCGCCGTGGGCTCGGTGTTCTACACCGCGAAGGTCGCCACCGGCGTCCTGATTCCCAGCACGGCGCTCCAGGCCGACGGTGACCAGACCTACGTGTTCACGGTGAGCGGCGGCAAGGCGACACTCACGCAGGTCACGGTGCTGGGGCAGGCGGGCACGCAGTCCGCCGTGAGCGGCATTGCTGCCGGATCGCAGGTGGTCACGCAGCCGCCCACCGGGCTGCTGGACGGCGCGAGCGTCAGCACGGCCAGCGGCTCGGCCAGCAGCACGTCGAACCAGGCGGGCGGCCCGCCCCCCGGAGGAATGCCGTGATCCGCAAGGTCGGGAAGGGCATGTTCTCCGGCGTGAACCCGCTGGTGGGCTTCTCGGTCACGCGCTATGTGCTGGCCATCGGGATCTTTATCGGCGTGGTCGTGTTCGGCTTCATCTCTATGCGCTCGCTGGGCGTGGACCTGCTGCCCAGCACCACCATTCCGGTGGTCACAGTCACCACGTCGTACTCCGGCGCCAGTCCGGCCACGGTAGACACCTCGGTCACGCAGGTGATCGAGAGCGCCCTGGCGCAGGTGCCGAACGTCACCACGCTGAGCAGCAGCAGCAACACGGGCAGCAGCCGCGTGACCCTCCAGCTTGCGGACGGCACGGACCAGAACGCCGCCGCGAACCAGGTGGCGTCGCTGGTGTCCGGCGCGGCGCGGCAGTTGCCGACCGGGGCCGGCTCGCCGTCGGTGCGGACGTTCAACCCGAACGCGCAGGCCATTCTGGAGTTCGGCGTGTCCGGCGGCACGGCCAGCCTGGCCGACGTGTACGACTACGTGGATACCCAGCTGGTGCCTACGTTGCAGCGTGTGGACGGCGTGGCGGACGTCACCCTCAGCGGCGGGTCGCAGCGCCAGATCGAGGTGCAGCTGAATCCGGACCGCCTGAGCGCGTACGGTCTGACGCCGCAGTCGGTGTCCAGCGCCATCAGCGGCAGCAACGTCAGCTCGTCCATCGGGACGATCACGCGTGACGGCAACTCGATGACGTACACCACGAACGCGAAGCTGACGAGCGTCACGGACATCGGGAATGTGCTGCTCGACGCGGCCAAGGGCGTGCGGGTGTCGGACGTGGCGACCGTCCACGACAGCACCACGACCAGCAGCGTCACGCGCGTGAACGGCCTGCCGGTCGTGCTGGTGTCCATCCAGCAGTCGTCGGGCAGCAACGCCGTGGCCGTCGTGGACGGCGTGAAGGCATTGATCGGCAGCACGAAGCTCCCGACCGGGTACAAGGTCACGTTCAGCAACGACACAACCGGCCCGATCCGCGCGAGCATCTCCAGCACCACCCATGAACTGTGGGTCACGGCGCTGGTCGTCGCGGTGGTGGCGCTGCTGTTCCTGGGCCGCCTGAACACGGCCTTCACGGTCATCGCCGCGATTCCCATCTCGCTGGCCGCCGCGCCGATCCTGTACGGCCTGCTGGGCTTCACCTTCAACCAGGTGTCGCTGCTGGCGCTGATCGTGGCCATCGGGATCGTGGTGGACGACTCGATCGTGGTCGCGGAGAACGTGGAACGGTATCGCGCCCTGGGCTATGACCGCGTGCAGGCCGTCCTGAAGGGTGCCTCCGAGGTCTTCAGCGCGGTCGCGGCGGCCTCGCTGTCGCTGCTGGCCGTGCTGATCCCCGTGAGCTTCATGGGCGGAATCGTGGGCGAGTACGTCAAGCAGTTCGCGCTGGGCCTCGCGGCCGCCGTGCTGATGTCGTGGCTGGAGGCGCTGCTGTTCCTGACGGTGCGCATGGCCTACACGCCGGACGCCGAACCGCTGGGGTGGCGGGACGTGCCGCGCACGTTGACCCGCGTGCCCCAGGCCGTGCGCTTCGGACTGGATGCGCCCCGCGCGTGGTGGTTCTGGGTGCTGGCCGTGGCCGCCGGGGCGCTGCTGTGGACGCGGGTTCCCAACCATGCGTGGCTGCTGGCCCTGATCCTGCTGCCGGTGGCCCTGATGGTCTTCCAGTACGTGTGGGGCGTCCTGCTGGCCGTGGCTGAAGCCCTGACCACCACCCTGCACGCCATCACGGACCGTGGGGTGTCGTTCGTGCGGGACGCCTACGCCCGCAGCCTGGACGGCGCGCTGCACGCCAGCGTGGGCGTGCTGCTGGTCGCGGCGGCCTTCCTGGCGCTGACGGTGGTGCTGGTCGTGCCACGAATGACCTTCACGTTCACGCCCGCCACCGACTCCGGCACGCTGCGCGCCGGGCTGAGGTTGCCCAGCGGCCTGTCCCTGAGCAAGCGCAACGAACTCAGCAACCGCCTGGAGTCGTACTTCCTGTCGCGCCCGGAAGTGCAGAGCGTGCAGGCAAATGTCTCCACCAGCAATACCAACCTGAACATCACCCTGAAGGACAAGTCCGAGCGGCCCGCGACCTCGGTGCTGACCGCCACGTACCAGCAGGCGCTGCGCAGCATGTTTACAGATCAGCCGGACGTGCGCGCCAACCTGTTCAGCGGCGGCGGCTTCCGTGGCCAGGGCAACAGCCAGGCAGTCACGCTGGTCGCCAGCAACTTCGACCTGCTCAAGACCCGCGCAGGGACGGCCGTGAACACCCTGGAGGCCGACAACTCGGTGCTCAGCGCCAGCAGCAGCCTGGACAACACCACCCTGGAAAACCAGTTCGTGCCAAACGCCGCCCTGCTTGCCAACGCCGGCCTGAGCGCCAGCACGGTCGCGGGCGCGCTGGGCACCTACGGCAGCGGCAGCAGCGGCGGTACCGTCGAGATCGGCGGCGTCACCTACCCGATCACCGTGGAACTCGACCCGACCGTGCTGAAGGACGACCAGTCCCTGCTGTCCCTGCCGGTGTACTCGAACACGCTGGGGGGTTCCGTGCCGGTCGGGCAGCTCGGCAGCATCGTGCAGGCGAGCGCCCCCACCAGCCTGCAACGCACCAACCGCCTGTACTCGCTGACCCTGACCATCGAGCCCGACCCGGCCAGCACCCTGAGCAGCACGCAGCAGCAGGAGCGCTACACGCAGCTGCTCACGCAGGCGGGCGTGATCGACAACCTCGTCACGGTCGGGAAGGCCGACACGAACAGCGCCTTCGCGCTGGGCTCACAGCTGGGCACCATCGGCCTGCAGGCCTTCGGCCTGTCGATGCTGCTGGTGTACCTGGTGATGGGCGCGCAGTTCAACTCGTTCCGCTACCCGCTGTACCTGCTGCTGCCCGTGCCCTTCGCGGTGGCCGGAGCGTACTGGATGATGTTCCTGACTGGGAGCACGCTGGACATCTTCGGGGTGCTGGGCTTCTTGCTGCTCATCGGCCTGAGCGCCAAGAACGCGATCCTGTACTTGGAGTTCGTGGTCGAGCAGATGAAGGTGCTGCCGCTGAAGGCCGCCCTGATCGAGGCCTCACGCCTGCGCTTCCGCCCGATCATCATGACCACCCTGACCGTGCTGGTCATCAGCATTCCGCTGCTGCTGAATACCGGAAGCGGCAGCGAGTTCGGACGCAGCCTGTCGATCATCATCGTGGGCGGCATCAGCGTCAGCGCCCTGATGACCTTCTACGTGGTGCCCGCCGCGTTCTACCTGTTCGAGCGCCGCCGCGCCCCCCAGGTGCAGCCCCGTGCCCGGCTGGGCCGCATCCGCCGCGCGCCACAGGCCTTCTCGCTGCGCGGTCTGCCGGCCGGCGACTGAATCTGGTTCCTGAGGAGAGACTCGGCTCCAGAACCAGGGTTCACCGGTGGCATGTCCTCCTCGCCCGTCGCAGGAGCTGACGGCCGGATATCCGGGTTCTGTCCACACTTGGCACACCTAGGCACATCCGTGCCCACACAGATAAAGTCACGCAAGCCGCCCTTCCCCGCCAGCGGAAGGTCGGCTTGCCCTGGGCTGGGGCGAAGGTGCTTGAGCCTGCCACGCGACGATGCGAACAGGCTCAGGCGAGCGAGTCGGCCTCCAGCCACCCGTCGCTGGCCAGCCCTGCCTACTGGCAGGCCTTGACGGCATTCCAGGCGGTCACGTAGCCCGCCGCGTCAAACTGGTAGGTCAGGGTCTGGTCGGTCAGGGCCCCGGCCCTGGGCTTCACCACGATCTGTACGCTCTTCCCGGCCTTCAGGGCAGCGATCAGGGCGCTACTGGCCGCCTTGTCGGCCAGGGCCAGCGCCTTGGGATTGTCGGTGGGGAGCAGCTTGTCGGGCGTGGCCGCCGCCCCGCCGCCCACCGCGTACGTGACGGTGTAGATGCTGGCGGCCTTGTCCTTCAGGGTGGTGTTCAGCAGCGGCGTGGGCGCCACGATGCTGAACACCGATGTGCCCCCGCCGAAACACGTCTGGTTCAGGAAGGCGCGGCCCTGGGTGCCGGCCGTGCCGCGCGCGTCCAGGTAGATCTCACTGAGGTTCTTGCCACCCTGCGAGACCGGCTTGTAGTACACGTTGCTGTCCGGCACACGCGTCTCGGCGCTGCCCGACCGGCAGCCGTTCGCGGCCGTGGTGGCCGTCTTGAAGCCCTTCCCGGAGAAGCTCAGGTCGAGCTTGCCGCTGGCCGGGGCCTGATCGGTCGGGGTCAGGGTCAGGCGCACCGTCTGGCCGTCATCCAGCGCCTTGCCGATGGCGTCGTTCACGTCGGTGCCGTTCAGGCTCAGGGCGCCCGTGAGCAGCTTGCCGCCCGAGGTGGGCGCGCGCAGTCCCGACACGCCACGGGGGGCCGCGCTGCCCACCTGGTACTGCACCTGGTACAGCGTGCTCAGCTTGTCTTCCTGCCCCGCGCCGTACAGGGTACCCCGGGTGTTCAGGGTGAAGAAAAACCCGCCCTGGCCGTCGCACTTCAGGCTCAGGAAGTTGCGCGGGCCGCTCGTCGCGGTCTCCTGTTGGGCGTCCACGTAGATGATGCTGGTGTTGGCACCCTGGCCGTTTTGCTCCAGCACGTACGAGACCCGGCTGTTCGGCACCCGCACCTCCGCCGCCTGTGCAGTGGTCACCAGCAGCGTCAGCAGGGCGGTCACGAAGGTGTGTCGCATGGCCCGAAGCTAGGTTGAGCATCGGGCCGGCACATGAAAATTTCCCCAGGCCGCTTTGGGGATCGGCTGGCCGTTCCTCAGTCCGCCGGGATCACCACGCCCACGTCCGGGGCGGGTTCCAGACGGGGCTCCAGCACGGGCACGCTGCCCAGGCGGTTGATGCCGTCGAAGGCGGCGGTCTTGTAGCACTCGGCCAGGGTGGGGTAGTTGAAGACCGTGTTCACGAAGTAGTCCACCGTGCCGCCGAAGGACATCACCGCCTGCCCGATGTGGATGAGCTCGCTGGCCCCGCTGCCGATGATGTGCACGCCCAGCAGCACGCGGGTCTCCATGTGGAAGATCAGTTTCAGGGTGCCCTGCTCGTCCCCGATGATCTGCCCGCGCGCGATCTCGCGGTACTGGGCCTTGCCGATCTCGTATGGGACGCCCGCCTGCGTGAGCTCCTCCTCGGACTTGCCAACTGTGCTGATCTCGGGAATGGTGTAGATGCCGTACGGGAACAGTTCCGGGACGCTCTGGGTGGGCACGCCGTAGGCGTGGCACGCGGCCAGGCGGCCCTGCTCCATGCTGACCGACGCAAGGCTGGGGAAACCGATCACGTCGCCCACTGCGTAGATGTGTTCCTGCGCGGTCTGGTAGTGCTCGTTGACCTCGATGCGGCCACGTCCATCGGCGCTGAGGCCCGCCGCTCCCAGGTTCAGGCGGTCGGTCGCTCCGACCCGCCCGATGGAGTACAGCACCATGTCGGTGGTGATCTCCTTGCCGCTGGCGAGCGTGACCTTCACGCTGCCGGTCCGGCCGTCCACGCCGGGCAGCGCGGTCACGTCCTGCACGCCCTCGCCCAGGCGCAGGGTCATGCGGTTTTGCCGCAACTGGTAGGTCAGGATGTCGGTGATCTCGTGGTCGATGAATTCCAGCAGCCGGGGCCGCTTGTCGATCAGCGTGACGCGCACGCCCAGCGCGGCGAACATGCTGGCGTACTCGCAGCCGATCACGCCGCCGCCGATCACGGTGACCGTGCGCGGCAGGGTGCTCAGGTCGAGGATGTCGTCGCTGATCAGGATGCGTTTGCCGTCGAAGGGAATCCTGGGGTCGCGCGCAGCCCGCGTGCCCACAGCGATCACGATGTGCCGCGCGGACACCTCGCGCCACGTCTCGCCGCCGTTCCCACCTCTGACGTCGCGCAGGCGCAGGGTATGCGGGCCGGTGAAGCTCGCCTCGGCGGCGATGACATCCACGCGGTTGCGGTGGAGCTGCGAACGGATCACGTCCAGCTCGTGCGTGATCACGCTGGTCGTGCGGTGCAGCAGGTCGTCCATGCCCAGGTCTTCCTTGACCATGTACGACGCGCCGTACAGCCCGCGCTCGTTGTAGCCGCTGAGGTGCATGATCGCCTCGCGGAAGGTCTTGGACGGAATGGTTCCGGTATTGATGCACACGCCGCCCACGACCGTCTTGCGCTCGACCACGGCCACCTTCTTGCCCAGTTTTGCGGCCTGGATCGCGGCGCGCTGCCCGCCAGGGCCGGAACCGATCACCAGCAGGTCATGGGTGAAGTCCGTCGTAGAGTCCACCTGGGTCATGGGCACCTCGGGAAACGCGCCTGGAAAGGAGGAAGGAGCGGCCTTCACGCTATCATCACGCTGCCCTGCGTAGGATTGGACGTATGCGCAGACGGACGTGGGCCGCCCTGGCGGGAGTCGCCACCCTGACGGTGATCCTGAGCGGGTGCAGCGAGATCCGGTACCTGTCGCAGGCGGCGGGCGGGCAACTTGACCTGCTGCGCCGGGCGCGGCCGGTGGCGGACGTGCTGGCCGATCCCACCACGCCCGCCGGAGTGCACCGCAAGTTGCAGCTCGCGGCCGACGTGCGCGCCTTCGCGGTCGCACCGACCAGCGCCGGCGGCCTGGGCCTGCCGGATCATGGCAGTTTCCTGAAGTACGTGGACGTGGGCCGCCCGTACGTGGTGTGGAACGTCTTCTCGGCGCCGGAATTCAGCGTGCAGCTCGACACGTCCTGCTTTCCCATCGCGGGCTGCGTGGGTTACCGGGGGTACTTCATGGAGGCGGCCGCGCAGGCGTACGCGCAGGAGCGCCGCGCGGCCGGGCGGGACGTGGACGTGGGGGGGGTCAGCGCCTACAGCACCCTGGGGTACCTCAAAGACCCGCTGCTCTCGACCATGCTGCTCTACCCGGACGCCACCTTGATCCGCACGGTGATCCACGAACTGTCGCACCCCAGCCTGTACGTCAAAGACGACACGGTCTTCAACGAGTCCTACGCCACCACCATCGAGGCCGAAGGCACCCGCCGCTGGCTGGCGGCACACGGCACGCCGGAACTCCGCGAGGCCGACCGGCTGGCCCAGGAACGCTCGGCGGGCTTCGAGGCGCTGCTGCTGACAGCCCGGCACGACCTGGAAGCCCTGTACGCACAGACCCTTCCAGAAGCCGAGGTGCGGACGCGCAAGGCCGCCATTCTCAGCGGCCTGAACGACCACTACGCGACCCTGAAGGCGCAGTGGGGCGGCTACGACGGGTACGATGCCTTCTTCGCGCGGGGCGTGAACAACGCCACCCTGGGCGCGGTGGCCGCCTACGCCACCCTGGTGCCGGCCTTCCAGGCGCTGCTCGCGCGGGTGGGGGGCGATATCTCCAACTTCATCGCGGCCGCCACACTCTGCTCTAGGCGGCCGGCGGGCGAGCGGGCCGCGTGCCTGCGGGGCAGCTGACCGTCAGACGCAGAACCACAGAACGCGGCCCGCTCCCCATCGAGGAGCGGGCCGCGCAGGTCGTGAGGCTCAGTCTTCCTTGGTGTCGCTCTCGGCTTCCACGGCGGCGGCCGCCTCGGCCTTGACCTCGTCCAGGCTGGCGTCGCCTTCCAGGACGGCCTCGGCAGCTTCCTCGGACAGTTCGCCAGCGGCGACCATGCCGGCCACCTGGGCGGCCTGCGTCTCGGCGGCGGCCTCATCGGCGCTCATGCGCGGCGGCAGCACGCTGATGACGACCAGATCGGCGTCACCGGCGAGCTTCACGCCTTCGGGCAGCTTGACCTGACCGGCGGTGACGTGGTCACCGATGTTCAGGCGCGTGACGTCCACGACGAGTTCCTGCGGAATGCGGCGCGGGCCGGGCGCGATGATCGCCAGGTTGTGCACGACGGTGTCGAGCAGGCCGCCCTGCACTTCGCCCTGGCTCTTGCCCTTGGTGTGCACCGGCACGGACACTTCAATGGGCTCGCCGTAGGTGACCATGTAGAAGTCCACGTGAATGGGCGTGCGCTTGCGCTTGTCCATCTGCACGGTCTTCACGAGCGCCGGGAAGGTCTCGCCGCCCTCGACGGTGATGTCGAACAGGCCGGTGGTGCTCTGGGTACGGAAGGCCCGGTCGAAGGCCTTGCGATCCAGGGCGAAGGACACGTTCTTGTCCTTGTTGTAGGCGACGGCGGGGATCATGCCTTCGGCCAGCTTCTGCCGGCTCGTGCGGGGCGTTGCGTTCAGTTCCATGTTCGTATCTCCTTGATTCTTCGCTGCCCTGCCCTCGCCGCGCGTCGGGCCGGGTGTGGTCCCGGGCCAGGGGGCGGGGGCGGACGTGCAACCGCAGCATCATAGCAAACCGTGACGCGGTGGTGGAAGAGGGCCCCTGCCCTCTGCTAAACTCCTGCGCGTTGTCGGGTAGTGCCCCCGCTGGCAGCAGGCGAGCGCGCCCGGACAGAACAAAGGAGACCACCATGATCAGCGTGACTGAACTGCGCAACGGCACCAAAGTAGAGATGGACGGCGGCCTGTGGGAGTGCCTGGACTACTCCCACCTGAAGATGGGCCGCGGCGGCGCGAAGGTCGTGACGAAATTCCGCAACATGGAATCCGGCTCGATCGTCGACCGCACCTTCAACAGCACGGAAAAGTTGCAGGACATCTATGTCGAGGGTAAGAAGATGCAGTATTTGTACAAGGACGGCGAGGACTTCGTGTTCATGGACATGGAGACCTTCGAGCAGGTGCACCTGAGCCCCGCCCTGGTCAGCGACGCCGCCAAGTACATGAAGGAAAACACCGAGGTCGACGTGGCCATGTACGGCGAGAAGGCTCTGAGCATCACCCTGCCGAACCAGGTGATTCTGAAGATCGTGGAGACGGATCCCGGCCTGCGCGGCGACACCGCTTCGGGCGGCACCAAGCCCGCCACGCTGGAAACGGGCGCGGTCGTGCAGGTGCCCCTGTTCGTCGAGCAGGACACCAGCGTGAAGGTCGACACCCGCACCGGCATGTACCTCAGCCGAGCCTAAGTTCCGCTGCGCGCCGCCCCAGGTTCTGCGACCGGGGCGGCGTTGCCGTGCCTGACCGCACCCGGAACTCAGGATTCGGACGGTACACTCGGTGCAGACAAACGCGCGTTAGGCACTCCGGGACACCGCGCCCGGCCCGGCGCGCGGCATGATGGAGCGCAGCAGCACAGGCACAATGCACAGTCCAACCCGGCGCACCCGTTTCGCCACCCCAGGAGGGGCCATGAACCCAGACGACCTCAAACAGATTCTCGCGGCACTGACGTCCGCCGACGTGCGCGAATTTGCCCTGCGCACCGGCAGCTTCGACCTGTCCCTGAAACGCGGCCCGCAGGCCGTGAACGCCGCCGTGACGGCCCCGAGTGGCCCGGCCGCCTTCCAGTCCCCCAGCGGCCCCACGCCGCAGGCCCTGGCCTCCAGCGCCGAGACCTCGGCTCCGGTCAGCGCCGAGCCCGCCGCCGTGGCGACCGTTGCCGCCGCCGCCGAGCCCACAGCCGCGGCCGCCCCAGCCGCCAGCAAGGGCACGCCCGTGAAAGCTCCCATCGTGGGCACCTTCTACGCCTCCAGCAGCCCCGATGCGCCGCCCTACGTGAAGGTCGGCGACACAGTCGCGGCCGGGCAGGTGCTGTGCATCATTGAGGCCATGAAGCTCATGAACGAGATCGAGGCCGAGCAGGGCGGCACCGTGCGCGAGATCCTGGTGAAGAACGCCGAGCCGGTCGAGTACGGGCAAACGCTGTTCATCATCGAGTGAGGGCCCTGGGCCGTGGGCTCTGACGTCTGAACTCCGTCGGTTCAGAACCCAGAACCCGCCGCCCGGAGCCTCCCTGTCGGAGGCAAGCATGTTCAAGAAGATCCTGATCGCCAACCGTGGCGAGATTGCCCTGCGCGTCATCCGGACGGCGCGGGAAATGGGCATCAAGACCGTCGTGGTGTACTCCACCGCCGACGAAAAGAGCCTGCCGGTGCTGCTCGCCGACGAATCCGTGTGCGTGGGGCCACCCGCCAGCAACCAGTCGTACCTGAACATCCCGAACATCCTCTCGGCCGCCCTGATGACCGGCGCCGAGGCGATCCACCCCGGATACGGCTTCATGGCCGAAAACCCGGACTTCGCGGAGATGTGCCGCGAGCACGGCATCGTGTTTATCGGCCCCACCCCAGAGAGCATGCGCGCCCTGGGCAGCAAGGCCGGCGGGCGCGACATCGCCGCCCAGAGCAGCGTGCCCGTCGTGCCCGGCACCGGCGTCCTCGACGACACCGATGCCGCGCTGCTAGCCGCCAAGCAGATCGGCTACCCCGTGCTCCTGAAGGCCAGCGCCGGGGGCGGCGGACGCGGCCAGAAGGTCATCCGCACGCAGGATGAGCTCGCCAAGGGCTTCGCGCAGGCGCAGGAGGAAGCCAAACTGTACTTCGGCGACCCGGCCCTGATCATGGAGAAGTTCCTGGAGGAGTTCCGCCACGTGGAAGTGCAGGTCATGGGCGACGGCACCGGGCATGTCATCCACATCGGGGAACGCGACTGCTCGATCCAGCGGCGCAACCAGAAACTGATCGAGGAAGCGCCCAGCACCCTGCCCGAGTCACTGCGCCAGGAGATCCTGAGCGCGGGCGTGCGCCTCGCGAAACACGTGAACTACGCCGGGGCAGGCACGCTGGAATTCATCCTCGACCGGGAAGGCAACTACTACTTCATGGAGATGAACACCCGCATCCAGGTCGAGCACTGCGTATCCGAAATGATCAGCAACCTCGACCTGGTGCGGATGCAGATCGAGATCGCCGCCGGTGAAGGCCTGAAGCTCCAGCAGGAGGACGTCGTGCTGCGCGGTCACGCCATCGAATGCCGCATCAACGCCGAGGATCCCGACAAGGACTTCCGCCCGGCCGCCGGCAAGATCGACGACGTGCACTTCGCGGGCGGCCCCGGCGTGCGCGTGGACACCCACACCTACAGCGGCTACTCGATCCCCCCGCACTACGACAGCCTGATCGGCAAGCTGATCGTGTGGCACGAGAACCGCGACAAGGCAATTGCCCGCATGAAACGCGCGCTGGAAGAGACCGTGATCCAGGGGCCGAAAACCACCATTCCCCTGTACGTGAAGATCATGGACAACCCCTTCTACAAACGCGGGGCCGTCATGACCAACTTCCTGAAAACGAGGATGGTCGCGCCTGAAGCGTAAATACGGAGACGTTAAGCGGCGCGTACCCTGGATGGGATGCGCCGCTTTCGTCTGTTCGAGGAGCCGACTGCCTCCCAGCCGAACATGTCGGAAGACACCTTGCAACTGCTCATCACCGTGCAGACGACGTGAGCGGCGAGCCGGAGCCCGCCGCCCTGATTGACCTGAATGCTTACTTGTCGAACTTGCCGTACCCGGCGGCGCTGCGGCGTGCGGCCCCACGGGCGTAGTCCATCTGCATCTCGACGGTCTCATGTTTGCCTTCGGTGAAGGTCGAGTCGTGAATCCAGTAGTTGAGTCTGTCGTCGCCGAGCTGCACCCAGAGTTTATGCTCGTCCTCGGGGTCGCGCCAGAAGGCGACGTGTTCGAAGTCGTTGGCCTGCGCCCACTGATCGATGTCCTTGAGGACGCGTTCGGCTTTGGGATGGGTCATGCGGAACTCGGCACCGTCGGTTTCGTTCAGGAACTTGATGTTAGCCATGGTGAGTGCAGCGTACGCCGTTTATGAAGGTGTCGGTTTTGGTTTGGCTGAACGTGTCTTGAACAAAGCACCCGGTTCAAAAAGTTGGAGCGCGCGTTCCGCTATGCTCGGGCGGCATGCCCGCATCCGACAGTCTGAAAGTTACGACCCTGAACGTGAATGGCATCCGCAGCGCGCTGCGCAAGGGACTGGTCGACTGGGCCGAGCGGGAAGCGCCGGACGTGCTGCTGCTGCAGGAGGTGCGGGCTGATCCTCACCCGGAGGCGCTGGCGCACCTGGGGTACGAGAGCGTGTGGTTCCCGGCGCGCAAGGCGGGGTACAGCGGCGTGGCGATCCTCGCGAGGGGTGGGCTGGAGGACATGCGGGCGGGCATGCTGCACGACGAGATGGACGCCGAGGGCCGCGTGATAAGTGCGGTGGTGCGTGGCGTGCGGTTCGTGAGCGTGTACCTGCCGAGCGGCAGCAGCGGCGAGGAGCGCCAGGGCTTCAAGGAGAGGATGCTGGGCGACTACCAGACCTGGGTGTCCGCACTGCTGGCGGAGGGACGGCCGGTGGTGCTGGGCGGGGATTACAACATCGCGCACCGCGAGATTGACCTGAAGAACTGGCGCAGCAACCAGAAGAATTCCGGGTTCCTGCCGCAGGAACGGGCGTGGATGACCGCGCACCTGGAGGCCGGGCTGGTGGACACGCACCGCGCTCACCTGGGCGACACCGCCGAGTACACGTGGTGGAGTAGCCGGGGCGGTGCGTACGACAAGAACGTGGGCTGGCGGATCGATTACCTGCTCGCGTCGGGTGTACCACTGCAGGGTGTCAGCGTGCATCGGGAAGCCCGGCTGAGCGACCACGCACCACTCAGCGGTCTGGTCACGCTGCCCTGAAAACGGCCCTGTCGGTGTGGATTCGTGATCAGGATACGCCCGCCTGGGGTGGTCGTCACGGTGCCGTCAGGTGCGCGTGTTATGCTGACCGTGCTGCCGGGTACAGGACAGCGCCCCCACACAGCCAGCCGGGCAGCGCGGGTGGGCGCGACCCGAGGAAGCGAACACCAAGTTCCCGTGAGCGGGATGCGTGCGGCACCAGGTGCCCGTCGGCCGAGCAAGCCCAGAAGGCCGGTGACCGCGTGCCAATCGAGGCTAAACCTCACGGGCGCGTCCTGAACGACCAGGTGCGTTGATGCCTAAGAAAAAACAGGATCCGGTGCTGGAGGCCAAGGCGCCCCGCACCCCATCCACCAAGACCGAGAACACCAGCTCAGGCCAGCGGCCCACAACGACTCCGGCGAAGGCCGAGGTGAAAGCCGCGCCCGCCCGCAAGACGCCCGCGAAGGCCACTACGCCGGCCACGACCAAGGCGACTCCGGCGAAAGAGACCACGACCACCCGCCGGAGCGCCGCCCCGGCCGCCCCTCCCAAGGCGACCGACGTGCCTGTGAAGGCCCCGGCCCGCTCCACGCGCAAGGCTGGGCTTCCCACGCCCGCCGTGAACCCGCCCGAGCCCGTCCTGGCCACAGCACCCGTGAAGACCACCCCCGCCCGCAAGGGCCGTCCCAGTGCGAAGCAGGCCGTCGCCCCAGACTTCGCCGAGGTTGTGCCTGTCGAGGCCCCGCCGATCCAGGCCGAACCCGCCGCTTCCGGCCCGGCGTCACCGGCCATGGTTCCCGCCACACGTCGGGGTCGCCCGAAGAAGGTGGTGGCTCCCGATCCAGTGCCCGTCACCCCTGAACCGGTCGAGGAGTCCGAGCAGGCCCCTGTTCTGGCACCCGCCGCGACCGCTCGCCGGGGAAGGAAGACACCCACGGTCGAACCGGTTGCCGCTGCTGCCGAGGTCGTGCAGGGGCCGGTCAGGCCCGTTCGGCGTGGGAAGAAAGACGGTCCGGCCACGTCCCTCCCGGTCGAGACGACGCCCGTGCCGCCAGCCGCAGCGGACGCCGCTCCTGCCGCCGGGCCGGAAGCGGACGAGCCGCTGATTCTGGAGGTGCCGAAGCGGCGTGGAGGCCGGGGCAAGCGCCCCCTGCCGGACGCCCCGCTGACGGAAGTGCTGGGCGGCGTGGAGGCTGTCCCGGCTGAGGCCGCTCCGGGCGCGGTGCAGGTCGTGGCCCGCGCGCACGTGCGGCCGCTGGTGGATCAGGCGGGCGACGATGGCGAGGAGTCTGCGCCACCCACGCCCGCCAGGCGCAAGGGACGGGGAAGCCCGGCAGCGGCCGAGGCCGTTCCCACCGCCGTGGAGGACGCCGGGAGCGACCCGGCCCGTGACCTGGTGATCGCGCAGCTTCGCAAGCTGGGCCGCCCGCTGCACGTCAAGGATCTGGAACGCACCTTCACGCGCCAGATGCTGGAACGCATCGGCGACTGGCGTGACCTGGAGCGCATGCTGGACGAACTGACCGAGGACGGTCAGGTGATCCGCACGCGCAAGAAGACCTATGGCCTGCCCGAGGCGATGAGCCTGGTCCGCGGTCGGTTCCAGGCATCGGCGGCGGGCTTCGGCTTCGTGGTGCCCGATTCGGGCGGCGATGATTTCTACATCCCGGCCGAGCAGACCCTCGAAGCGTGGAACGGTGACATCGTCCTGGTGCGCATGGAGGGTCGGGGCGACGTGGGCAACCGGGCCGGGCCGCGCCGGGGGCAGAAGGGCGACGGCAATCCGCGCGCCAGCGTGGTGCGGATCGTGCAGCGTGCGTACTCGCAGCTGGTGGGCACGCTGGAATTCCACCATGGGCACCCGATCCTGAAACCCGACGACCACCGCGCCCGGCACCGGATTCTGGTGCTGCCCGAGGGCCTGGAAGGGCTGGAGGCCGGGGCGCGCGTGGTCACGGAACTGTACTGGCCGGAGAACACCGGCGAGGATGAGGTCTTCGGGCAGG
Source organism: Deinococcus sp. KSM4-11 (assembly GCF_004801415.1). Taxonomy (NCBI): domain Bacteria; kingdom Thermotogati; phylum Deinococcota; class Deinococci; order Deinococcales; family Deinococcaceae; genus Deinococcus; species Deinococcus sp. KSM4-11. The sequence continues at coordinate 457,471 of NZ_SSNX01000003.1, forward strand.
TCGTGCGCGTGCTAGGGGCCGAGGACGATCCCGCCACGGAGACCGAGGCCGTGATCGTGAAGTTCGGCCTGCGCGGCGCGTTCCCCCCCGAGGTGGAGGCGCAGGCGAACGCCATTCCCGCACAGATTCCCGCCGACGCCCTGGTGGGCCGCCTGGACCTACGGAGCTTCAACATCTTCACGGTGGATGGCCGTGACGCGAAGGATTTCGACGACGCCATCCATATCCAGCCCACGCCGGAAGGCACCTTCGTGGTGGGCGTGCACATCGCGGACGTGAGCCACTACGTGCAGGAGGGCACCCCTCTGGACGAGGAGGCGTATGCCCGCGCGACCAGCGTGTACCTGCCGGGCCGGGTGCTGCCCATGCTGCCCGAGCACCTCAGCAATGGCGTGTGCTCGCTGGTGCCGTACGAAGACCGCCTGACCATGACTGCGCTGGTCGAGCTGAGCGCCGAGGGGGAGATCCTGAAGGTGCAGCTCGCGCCCAGCGTGATCAACTCCAAGGCCCGGCTGACGTACGACGAGGTGCAGGCCTACTCGGAGGCGACCGCCACGCTGCCCGACGCGGCCCGCATGCTGGAAGGCGACCTGCACCTGCTGCTGAAGATCACGACCAAGCTGCGCCAGAAGCGCCTGCGCGAGGGCTCGCTGGACTTCAAGCTGCGCGAGGTCAAGGTCGATGTCGGCCCGGACGGCAGGATGGAACTCATCCCGATCCGCGAGGAGACGGCGCGCGGCATGATCGAGGATCTGATGCTGCTGGCCAACAAGGTCGTGGCCCGCTACCTGATCGAGCGCAGCGTGCCTGCCCTGTTCCGCATCCACGAGGAACCCACGCTGCAACGCTTCCAGGACGTCACGAACGCCATCGGGCGGCTGGGCTTCTCGTTCCCCGGTGGGCAGCCCACGCCGCAGGCGTACCAGGCGGTGCTCAAGCAGGTGCGCGGCACGAACCGCGAAAGCGTCGTGAACACGCTGCTGCTGCGCTCCATGCAGCAGGCGAAATACGCGGGCGAGAACCTCGGCCACTTCGGGCTGGCCTTCGGCGAGTACCTGCACTTCACGTCTCCCATCCGGCGGTACCCCGACCTGCTGGTTCACCGCGTGCTGCGCGGCGTCCTGAGCGGGGAACTGCGCGCGGGCAGCCGCGCCGTGGCGGACCTCCAGGCCGCGCTGCCCGGCATGGGCGACCACACCAGCGCCCGCGAGCGCACGGCCGCCGAGGCCGAACGCGACCTGACCAAGTACTACCAGGCCAAGTGGGCGCAGGAGCACCTGGGCGAGTCCTTCCCCGGCACCGTGAGCGGCGTGACCGCCAGCGGCCTGTACGTGGCGCTGGACAATGGTGTAGAGGGCAAACTGCACATCTCGCACCTGGACGACGATTACTACGTGTACCTGGAAGACGCGCAGATCCTGCGTGGCCGCAGCAAGGGCCGCAGCTACCGCCTGGGTGACCCCGTGAACGTCACCATTCAGACCGTGAAACCCCTGGCCCGTCAGACGGATCTGACGCTGGCCGACCCCACCGATCCCGCCTACAAGGAAGGGGTCATGCCGCAGGAGAACAGTATGGATTCACCCGTGAAAGTCCGCGCCCGCCGCCGTGAGGACCGCGAGCAGGAAAAACAGAAGCGCCTGGAGACCGTGCCGGTCAGTGAACCGCGCAAGTTCACGCTGGACGACCCGGAAGAGGGCCGCAGCGCCCTGGCCCCGGCCCGGCCGAGCACGCGCGAGCGCACCCAGACCGCGGCCCGTGGTGGCTCCCAGGGCCAGGGCAGCCGCCCACGAACCTTCGGCGGCGTGCCCGTCGATGCGGGAAGCCAGGGCGGAAGCCGTCAGGGTGGCCAGGGCACGGGCGGTGGGGCGCGCGGCGCGCGGCGGGTGGTCACGCTGGAACGCCCCCGCAACGAGCACCTGCGCCCCGTGAACATCACGGTGCAGCGCATGTACTTCGGTGACTGGACGCTGGACAACATGCCTCCCGAGGAGCCCCAGGGCGGCGGGCGCCAGGGTGGGGGCCGTCCGGATCGGCCCGGCGTGGAGCGCGGCCGGGGATACACGCGCGGCGGCAACGACCGGGGTGCCCACGAGCGCAGCGCAGGCGGACGCGGTGGCGCAGGCGCCGGTCGGGCAGGTGGCCAGCAGTCGACGCCCGCACCCCGCGCACAGGCAGCCAGCACCCCCGCTCCGGCCCAGGGCACGTCCGGCGATGACGCGGGCAAGCGCCGACGCCGCCGTCGGGGCCGCCGCAACGGGAATGGCGGCGGCGAGAGCTGAGCAGCAGACCAAAACAGGGCGGGGGGTGCGATCACCGCACCCCCCGCGTTCTTTTCTGAAGGGTTACGTGGTGCGGGTCACGCTGGCGAGCACGCCCCGGTACCCCTCGGCGCTGATCAGGCCCAGGCTCATGGCATGACTGGCGGCGTCCAGCGAATCGCTGGCCAGCACCAGATCCACGCCGGCCCGGCGCACCTCGTCCCGCAGGGCCAGGATGCCCGCGTCCAGGTGCGCCTCGCTCACATCGCGGATGTACACGCCCAGGATGCGCTGGGGCCAGCGGCGCACGACCTCCGCGTAGATCTCCGGATCCTTCTCGCCGCTGTCACCGATCAGCACAAAGGGCAGCTCCGGAAAGCGGGTCAGGAGGCGTTCGATCACGGCGTGCTTGTGGCTGCCGTGCCCGTTCAGCAGGCCCACGCCCCAGTTGCGCAGGAACAGTGGGCCCAGCGGAATATGGCGGTAACTGAGAAAGTGCAGCAGCAGATCGAAGAAGTTCCATGGACTGCTGGAGACGTAGAAGATCGGGTTGCGTTCCTGCTCGCTGTGGGTGAGGGCGCGGTAGAGCGCGCTGACGCCGGGAAAGGGCGAGCGGGTGCGGGCATTGCCCGTGAGCACCGTGAGCAGCATGCGCGGCACGCTGGTCACGTCCGACTGGATGACCGTGTCGTCGAGGTCGCTGATGATCCCGAACCGGGCCTGCGCGACGACCTGGACGCGGGCAGTCGCGCTGCCCTCGCGTGCGTCGAGACACAGCGCGGCCTCGTGCCAGCCGGGGCTCAGCGGCGCGGTCGGCGTGAAGGTCAGGGTGAAGTAGCCGTCGAAGTCGCTGACGCCGCGTGCCGGAAGGCCGTCCAGGGTGCCGGTCACGCCGATCCCACCGACCTCGCGGGAGAACAGGCGGCGCAGCGCGTTGCGGAAGTTGCGCCACCGGGGATCGCCGGTCTGCGGGGGGCGCATGGTGCGGGGCAGCAGCACCCGCCCCGATACCTCCACGCGGCTGGGGGTGCCCCAGCCCACATACGGCTGGAGCAGCAGTTTTCCGCGGGCCCGGCGGGGCTGCAGGAAGGCGCTGGCAGCCTGATCCAGGGCGCTGACGCCCCGCTCCAGCACTGGGGCCAGCGCGCGGAAGACTGACCTGACAGGGATCACGCGGGCAGTCTAGCGGGGCGCGGTGCCGGTCCGCCCGGACGACCAGCGCGATCCGCGTCCACAGGGAGACGCTCGAGTCACGTCGTTCCCCTCAGGGTGTTCGGTCGTGGGCGTACCGGCGGCGAATCAGCACCCGGCTGACGAGAAGGTCCGCGAGGCCCGGCAGGCGGCGGTCGAACCACAGGGCCACGCGGTACCCCTTCGGGACGACCACCTCGCGCCGGGGGCGCTCCAGCACGTCCGCGACCGCGCGGGCGACGACCTCGGGGCCGGGCATGGGCAGGCGGGCGCTGGCCGTCATCTCGCTCTTCACGAAGCCCGGCGAGACCAGACTGACGGTCACGCCGCTGCCCAGCAGTTCGCGCCGCAGGCCCAGCGAGAACCCCCGGATGCCGTACTTGCTCGCGGAGTACATGCCGTTGGTTGCCGCGCGGCCCGCGACCGAACCGATGTTCACGATGTGGCCGCCCCGCCGGGCCTGCATGGCCGGCAGCGCGAGCCGCACGAGTTCGATGGGCGCTTCCAGGTTCACGCGCAGCACCCGCAGCGGATCGGGGTCGTCCCACCACCAGCCCTTCTCGACGGTAATGCCGGCGTTGTTGATCAGCACGTCAACACGCCCGAACCGCTCCGTGGCCGCCGCGATCAGCGCCCGGCGGGAGGCGTCGTCGGTCACGTCGGTCGGCACGGCCAGCACCCGTTGGCCACCAGGGTCGAGGTCGCGGGCCAGCGCGTCCAGATCGGCGGCGCGGCGCGCGGCCAGCACGAGCGTATGCCCACGCGCCGCGAGTTCGTGGGCGGTGGCCCGCCCGATGCCGCTCGACGCGCCGGTCAGGACGACGACCTGCGGAGCGCGGGGAGAAGAGGCGGTGGTCATGACGTGATGGTATCCGCAAGCGCTCCTCAGGCGCCCGTCAGGCGGGAACGGCAGACTGCGGGGCAATGGATCCGCGACCTACTCCGCGCGCCCCGGGCCTGCGCCGCCTGCTGCTGGGCGGCGCGCTGCTGGGACTGGCCCTGACCGCCGCCACGCACGCCATCCGGTTCGTGCCCATTCCCGCGCTGCCGCCGGGCCAGACCGCGCCCGGCCCGGTTCGGCCCACCCTACCGGAGATTCCTCCCGTCTCACCCACGCCCGGCGCGTCGGACGTCCAGCCTCCGGCCCTGGCGCCGACCTCGGCCCAGTCCGTGCCAAGCGATCCCCTCTATCCCAGGCAGTGGGACTTGCCCGTGATCCGGCTGCCGCAGGCGTGGACGCTCGCGCCGGGTGGGCCGGTCACGGTGGCCGTCCTCGACACCGGATTCGTGAACAGCCCGGAACTGACGGGGCGGGTGGTGAACGGCTACGACTTCGTGAGCGACAAGGCCCGCTCCGGCGACGGCGACGGCCGCGACCCGGACGCCACGGGCATCGGGCCGTACGCGTACCACGCCGAGGTCGTGGCGAACATCGTTGCCGCCGGGCGGGACGGACAGGGTATGGTGGGCATCAACCCCAGGGCGAAGATCGTGCACATCCGCGTGGGCGGCACCGACGGCATGATCGACCCCACGGATCTGACCGATGCCATGAAATGGGCCGTCGGCATGAGCGTGCCCGGCGTGCCCACGAACCCGAATCCGGCGCGGCTGCTGAACCTCAGCCTGTACGCGGATTTCATTCCCCTGACCGGCTGCGACCCGCGCATCCAGGCGACCATCGACACGATTGCCGCCAAGGGCGCCCTGGTCATCGCCGGAGCCGCGAACGACGGCGCGGACGCGCGCGGGTACTCGCCCGCCGGGTGCCGGAACGTCCTGACGGTCACGAGCGTGTCGGCCGAGGGCACGCGGCCCGACTACGCGAACTGGGGCAGCAGCGTGACCCTGGCCGCGCCGGGCGGGGAACGCGGGCACGGCATCATCGCGAGTTCGGTCAGCGGGCCGGGCGGGGAACGCAGCCCGGACGGCACGAGTTTCGCCGCGCCGCACGCGACCGGCGTGGCCAGCCTGCTGCTGAGCGTGCGCCCTCACCTAAGTCCCGCCCTCTTGCGCTCATATCTGACGCGTTCGGCCACGCCCTTCCCGAACGGTGCGTGCGATCCTGTGCCGGCCCACACCTGCGGTCGGGGCACGCTGAACGCCGAGGCAGCCGTGAAGCTCGCGCTGGCGTCCAGCGTGGGCAAGTGAGGATCACGGTCAGGGCCGCGTCCGCCCGGTACCCTGGGCGCATGAAGGTACCGACATGAACGCGCCCGCGTGGCGGATCTGGCTGGTCACGGCGCTGGTCTGCGGGTGGGGCATCCTGACCATCCGCTTCTTCTACAAGGAGCAGTGGGTCATGGCTGGCCTGTGCCTGCTGCTCATGATCGTGAACGGCGTGACCCTGTGGCGGCTTACGAAGTACGGGAAGTAGCTCCCACCGCTCAGGTCGCCGCCACGCCGTGCAGAACGGCCCGCACCACGCCCGTGCGGGTCACGTCGCCGTGATCCTTGATGATGTCCGCGTGCAGGTTGTAGACCCTGCCGCCCTCGAAGGCCAGCGGCGTGTCGTCCTGCAGGGTGAGTTCCACCGCCCCCGCGTTCAGCGCACCGTTCCCGCCGAGGCCGCCGTAGCGGTCGTGTTCGTCTCCGATCCCGGCGGCGTCCTGCCCGGCCAGGGCGGAGGCCACGGCGTAGGCCAGCCCCACGGCCAGGTCGTGCCGGGTGTGCGTGACCAGCAGCGGGCCGCTCACCAGATGATCCGTGAGCACCGGCCGGAAGTAGCCCTCGGGCAGGTCGTCCTTGGCCTCCGCGAACGCGTAGTGGGAGAACGCCGCCTGGAGCAGGTTCAGTGACGTGATCACCAGGGGCGCGTCGCCGTCCGGGCCGCGCGCCGCCGAACTCACCAGCCGCCCGCCGAAACTGTGGCCGATCAGGTGCAGCTTCACGGCCGGGTTGGCGCTCCGCAGCGCCCGCAGCAGATCGCGCACGCCGGTGCGGCCGACCAGTCCGGCGCGGTCTTTCATCTCGTAGTAGGTGGTCACGTTCAGGAGGTTCCGGAACACCTGCAAGGCCCCGCTAAAGAGGCCAGCCGCGTGCCCCTCAGGACCCCCCGTGACCACACCCTGCACGTTCGTGGCGAGGCGTTCCCTCACGCGGTCGTCCGTGAGGTTCCTCTGCGGGATGGGCACCTCGTGCTGCTCGGTTTCGCTGGCGGCCAGGTGGGCCCTCACGGCGTTCAGGAAGTCCCGGCGCACGCTGCCCTTGTCTTCCAGCACCGCCAGGTTCCGCGCGAGTTCCTCCAGTGCGTCCGGGATGGGACTGCCGGTGACGCCCTGGAACAGTTCCTGCGCGGCCTCCAGATCCTCTTTCAATTTGGGCCGCAGATCCGCGCTGGCCGCGCCGCCTGGAATGAGTTCCGGTTCGGTGTACCGCATGGACGGCCACACGATCCCCACTGCGCCCAGCCGCCGCCCCTCGAACGCGGCCTTCAGCGGGCCGTCCAGCAGCGGGCGGGCGTTCGTCAGGAAGCGCGTGTACAGATCCATGGCGGCAGGAATGTTGTTGTTCCACCCGTGCGAGAACACCAGCACGTCCGTCAGGTTCTGCGAACGCACCATGTCCACGGCCGCCGCCCCCTCCTGCGGGTCGAGCGGCTCGCCCAGACGGCCGAACTGCACGGTCACGAACGGAATTCCGGCAATGTCCATGTCTTCCCCCACTGCGTCCGCGTTACACGGATTGAATGGCCCGCATCACGTCCACCATGCCCGCTCCCTGGAAATCCCGGTGCCGGCCCAGATCCGTGGCCGTGTCCTTCAGGATGCGTTTCACCGCGTCCGGCCGACCGATGTACTCGCGCTGCACCGACAGGAACGCCGCGACCGCCCCGGACACGTGTGGCGTGGCCATGCTGGTACCGCTGTCCTCGGCGTAATCGGCGTCCAGGCCCTTGGCCTGCATATCCGCGCGCTTCTTCCCAGCCGCGCACGACAGGATGCGCTCGCCCGGCGCGACCAGATCGGGCTTGAGCCGCCCGTCCCCGGTGGGCCCCTTCGAGGAGAAGTAAGATACGCCGTACGTGTGCGGCGCCTCACGGTGTGCCGAGCCCACCGTGATCGCCAGTTCCGCGTTCCCCGGATCGTTGATGGTCAGGGCGAGGCCCGTGGACACCGGGCCGAGCAGCTTGCTGGCGATCGTGCCGTAGCCGCTGTTCCCCGCCGCGACCACCACCACCACGCCGGTTCGTACCAGCCGGTCGACTTCCACGCACACCGGACTCTGCCCGCACGGAAACCACTCCGGATCGAAGGGGTACCCGATGCTGATGTTCACGCCGTGGATCTTGAGCTCCTTGCCGTAGCCGTTGCGCTGCTGCACGTCGGCCAGCGCGGCCATCAGGGTGCTCACCTCCCCCTCGCCCAGTTTGTCGAGCACCTTGTAGCTCACCAGCTTCGTGCGCGGCGCGATGCCGCTGATCCGCTCCAGCGGCAGCTCCCGGTACTCCACGTCCTCGCCCTCGCGGTACGCGATGCGGGCCACGAAGGGCAGCCGGAACGGCTCGGTCGGCGGGGACGGCGACGGCTGATCCGGCGTCCACTCCCCGCCGATCACGCCCGCCACGTGCGTGCCGTGCCCGAACTCGTCCACCAGCGGGTTCTGCGCGTTCGGATCGTCGTCGTCGAGCAGGCTGGTGTGCTGCAGGGGCGCGACCTCCAGGTTGCGGTGCCGTGCAAAGTGAGGGTGCGCGCCGTCGATCCCGGAATCCATGACCGCCCACACGATGTCCTGCCCGCCCGCCGCGAAGGCCACGCGCGCCGCCTCGGCCTTGATGGTCGCCCCCGTGCGGTGCAGTTTCGCCTTGATCGGAAAGTCCGGCCAGATCCGCTTGATCAGCCGCCCCGACTGCGCGTCCGGCAGGCTGTACGCCGACCGGGTTCCCTGCTCCAGATCCAGTTTCACCAGCTGGGTCAGCTGCGACCGCGTGAGCCGCACGAACACGTACTGCGGCATCAGCCTGCCCTTCGTGGCATTCACCCGCGCGCCGCCCAGCTGCTCCCGGATCAGGGTGGCCAGTGCCTCGTTGGTGTCCTGCACCAGCTCCGCCCGCGACAGGTTCAGGTCGATGATCACCGAGAACGGGTCTTCTACCTGAGGCGAGCCGGGCGCCCGGTTCTGCGCCAGCCAGTCCGCGAGGGCCGTGGAAATCACCGAACGATCTAGGATCTCCTGGGGAGTGCTGCACGGCACCTCCACCACCTGCTCCGCGCCCGGCGGCACCGCCCGCTGCCCACGCTGCTCAGGGGCCGCTGGAGCATCCACACCCTCTACCGGCGATCCCGAGTCCTCCGCTTCCGCTCCAGCCTGGGCCGGCTCAGTGGGCGCGGCTTCGACCAGCCGTCTGGCGGCGTCCTGCACCCCGTCCCGCCACGCCTTGCGCCGAACCAGACGGTCTGTCAGGGCCTTCAGGAAGCGTGGATCGTCCACCAGACGGTCGACCAGCCCATCCAGTTCCGGTGTGGATAGGAGCAGTTGCTCTTCCTCTGACATCATGACCCCCCCGAGCCTGAGCACAGTCGAAACGACCCCACCACAGTACAGGGCACGCCCCGCGCCGAACGTGCCTTCCGTGCGGGGCCGACTGACCGCCGCACGAGGTTCGGCGGGACGTGGACGACTCTACCCGCCCAGATGCGGCGCCATCACCTCGCCCGGCAGGCCCAGATCCGTGTCCGGCCCCGCCGGGTACGGGTGCCCCAGGACGCGGCCCATGGTGAGCATCTGGCCCTTGTGGTGGAACTCGTGCGTGATGGGGTGCATGACCAGCCACCGCTGCGTGACCTGCAGCACCTCATCCCGGAAGGCCAGGTCGAACAGGTCGTCCGGCGTGGTGAAGGCATCGAAGGCCCGCTCCATCACCGCGTCCACGCCTGCGAAGACCTCGCGCATGGTGGCCACGTCCGGTATCGCTTCTGAGTCCAGATGGGGGGTGTCCTTCAGCCCGCGCCGCGCCACCCACACGAGGTAACAGCCCGCGATGTGCGCCTGTACGTTCCGCAGGCTGCCGTACGCGAAGTCCGGGCGTTCCTGCGTGTACACGCCGTCCGGCAAGCTCTCGGCCCACGCGAACAGCCGCTCACGCGAGAACTTCACCCAGGAGTACAGCGTGCGGAGGTCATCGTTCATAGATGGATTGTAAGCAGCCAGAGCCGACCTTTCGGCATCAGCTTCGGCGGCCGCCGAAGAAGTCCTTGCGTTTGAGTTTCACCATGCGGCCGTCCGGATGGTGCCAGACGATGCCCTCCATGTCCGGCCTGGCTTCCAGGTACGCACGCAGGCTGACGTAATCGCGTGGAACATCGGCCAACCGTTCCGCACCGTGAGGAACGAGCCGGTGGGCCTGAAGACCTTCGGGATTGCCCTGCACTTTCGGGCCGATCAGTTCGTACGTCCCATCCGGCAGCGCCGCACCGGCCCAGGCTTCACGGTGGTAGATGTCGTCTTGGCCGTCCCCGACGGGCACCCAGCCGGGGTGATGCCCGGTGACCGGATCAGGTTCCTGCGCCGGTTCAAACCCGCCGGGAGGCGTGCGTCCTTTCTTCGCGTCGTAGCGTTTCCACAGCTCGCCGTTCCGGACAAGGCAACTGGTGCCGTCCCACTTGCGCGTGGCGACACCTTCACCGGCGGGCACCCATTCCGAGCCGGGCACGACCTCGTCTCGAACGAGGCGGTTCGTGTCGTAGTTGCGAACGTACAGGCTGAGAATCTTCCGCATATGTCCTCCTGGCCGAGCCTAGCTGCGATGGATAGGAAGGACATCCGCCATGTGGACAGTGCAAAACCCCCGCCACACGGACGGGGGTTCTTTTCAATTCGCTTTACAGCGAGATCAGGAAGGGGTCTTCCAGGCTTTCGCAGATGAAGCGCACGAACCTTGCCGCGTCGGCCCCGTCGATCAGGCGGTGGTCGTAGGTCAGACTCAGGGGCAGCATGTTGCGCGGCTCGAATTCGCCCTTCTCCTTGTTCCACACCGGTTCCAGGCCGCCGCGCGACACGCCCAGGATGGCGACCTCGGGGCTGTTCACAATCGGCGTGAAGGCGTGCCCGCCGATGCCGCCGAGGTTGCTGATGGTGAAGGTGGCGCCCTGCATCTCGTCGGGCTTGAGCTTGCGGTCGCGGGCCTTGGCGGCCAGATCCGAGAGGTCGAGCACGAGTTCCGTGATGCTCTTGCGGTCGGCGTCCTTGACCACCGGCACCAGCAGGCCCACGGGCGTATCCACGGCCACGCCGATGTTCACGTAGTCCTTGTAGACGACCTGCTGGGCGTTCAGGTCGAGGCTCGCGCCGAATTTGGGGAATTTGCGCAGGGCGTTCGCGACGACCTTCATCAGGATGTGCGTCATGGTCAGCTTGCCGCCGGCCTTCTCGACGCGCGCCCCGAAGCGCTTGCGCACCTCTTCCATCTGCGTCACGTCGGCCTTGTCGAAGTGCGTGACCATGGGAATGAGCGTGCTGGCGGTCATGGAGCGCACGGTGGCCTTGCGGATGCCGCTCATGTCCTCGCGGGTGATGCTGCCCCACTTCTCGAAGTTCGGCAGGGGCACAGCGGCCACGGCTGGAGCGGCGGCCTGACCGGCAGCGGTGGGCGCGGCGCTGGTCGCGGGCACGGTCGGGGTGCCTCCGGTGCGGCGGACGTCTTCCTCGCTGATCCGCCCGGCAATGCCGGTGCCGTGGACGGCGTGGATGTCCACCCCGATCTCGCGGGCCAGGCGGCGGATGCTGGGCGCGGCCGGAACGACGGTGCGGCCGTCGAAGGTCTGCGGGTTCTGCGTGCCCTGCGAGGTGGGGAACTGCGCTCTGGGCTGCTCGCCCCCGTTTGCGGCAGCGGCGGGTTGAGCGGGCGTGGGTTGTTGCGCCGGAGCCGAAACGGCGGGAGCGGCCGCCGGGGCCGGGGCGCTGCTGGCCCCTCCTGACGCGCCGAGCGTGGCAATGACCCCGCCGACCTTCACGGTGTCCCCGACCTTCACGGCCACGCTCTGCACGGTGCCGCTGGCGTTCGACGGGACTTCCACGACCGCCTTGTCCGTCTCGATCTCGATGACGGGCTGGCCCTCGCTGACCGTGTCGCCTTCCTTGACGAGCACGGTCACGACGGTGCCCTGCTCGATGTTATCGCCCACGTCCGGCAGGGTGATCTGCGCGCCGCCACTCGCGGGAGCGCTCGCGGCCGAACCAGCGGGCGCGGGCGTTCCGGCCTGCTCCTTCTGGGCGGCCTGCTGCTGCTGCGCGACCTCGTTCGCCTGCCCGGCGTTGCTAGACGTGGCGCTGCTCTCCGCCTGCGCGGCCTCGTTCCCGCCACCCTGGCTGGGGGCGGCGGCAGGGACGCCTGCTGCGGGGCTGCTGGCGTCGGCGCCGAGCGTGGCAATGACGCCGCCGACCTTCACGGTATCGCCCACCTTCACGCTCACGGACTCGACGGTGCCGCCCGCCTCGGCCGGCACCTCCACGACCGCCTTGTCCGTCTCGATCTCGATGATCGGGTCGCCGGCCTTCACGGTGTCGCCCGGGTTCACGAGCACGGTCACGACCGTTCCCTGCTCGATGTTGTCGCCCACGTCGGGCAGTTTCAGTTCAGTGGCCATGGGAGGCTCCTTTCAGGATGCAGAAGGCTAGAGGGGGGCGGCAAGGCGGGCGTGAGCACAGGCGGCTGGTCGGCCGCCCGCCCGGAGGGGTCAGCGCAGCACCGGCGCGTCGCGCTCCGGATCAATGCCCAGATCCGTGATGGCCTTGGCGACGATGTCGCCCTTGATCTTGCCGTCGCGCTGGAGGGCGTACAGGGTGGCGAGAACGACGTGCTTGGTATCGACCTCGAAGAAGTCGCGGAGTTCCTCGCGGGCCTCCGAGCGGCCGAAGCCGTCCGTGCCGAGCGTCCACAGCTTGCGGTCGAGGTGCCCGTTCAGGCCGTCCGCGCCGAGTTTCATGTAGTCGCTGACGCTGATGAGGACGCCGGGGGCGTTGTCCCTGGACAGCTGCCCGGCCACGTAGGACACGCGGGGCTCCTCGGTGGGGTGAAGCATGTTGTGCCGCTGGGTCAGCAGGGCGTCCTGGTGGAGTTCCTTGTAGCTGGTCACGCTCCACAGGTCGGCGGCGACCCCGTAGTCCTCCAGCCGCTTCACGGCCTCCTGCGCCGCGCCCATGGCGGGGCCGCTGGCGAGGAGCTGCGCGCGGAGTTTGCCCTTGCCCTGGCTCTTCTGGTAGCGGTACATGCCGCGCACGATGCCCTCGCGGATCTCCTCGTGGCTGCGGCCATCATTCGGCATGGCCGGCTGCACCTCGTTCTCGTTGTCCACCGTGACGTAGTAGAACTCGTCGATCCCGTCCACGTACATGCGCTGGATGCCGCTCTCGACGATGACCGCCAGCTCGTAGGCGAAGGCCGGGTCGTAGGTCTTGAGGTTCGGCACCACGTACGCCTGCAGGTGGCTGTTGCCGTCCTGGTGCTGCAAACCCTCGCCCGCCAGGGTGGTGCGCCCGGCGGTGGCGCCCAGGATGAAGCCGCGCGCCCGCTGGTCGGCGGCGGCCCAGACGAGGTCACCGACCCGCTGCATGCCGAACATGGAGTACAGCACGAAGAAGGGGATGGTGGGCACGCCGTGGTGCGCGTACGCGGTGCCGGCGGCAATCCATGACGCCATCGCGCCGTCCTCGGTGATGCCCTCCTCGAGCATCTGGCCGTTGACGCTTTCCTTGTAGGCCATCAGGCTGCCGGAATCGACGGGCGTGTACGTCTGGCCGCGCGGGCTGTAGATGCCGATGCGGGGCACCAGGGCGTCCATGCCGAAGGTACGCGCCTCGTCCGGCACGATGGGCACGATGTACTTGCCGATCTCCTTGTCGCGCAGCAGCTTGCTGATGATCTGCACGGCGGCCATGGTGGTGCTCACCGTCCGGTCACCGCTGCCCTTGGCGAACTCCTCGTAGAACTCGCCGTTGGGAATGGTGGGGTGCGGGTACTCGACCTTTCGGGCGGGAATGGTGCCGCCCAGCGCCGCGCGGCGTTCCAGGGTGTACTTCACCTCGGGGCTGTCCGGGCCGGGATGGTAGTACTCCATGTGCTCGACCTGATCGTCGGTCAGCGGAAGCTCCAGCAGGTCGCGCAGATCCTTCAGGGTGCTGAAGTCCAGCTTCTTCACCTGGTGGGCCACGTTGCGGGCCTGCGCGCTCTCGCCGAGGCCGTAGCCCTTGATGGTGCGCGGGATGATGATGGTCGGGCTGCCCTTGTGCTCGGTGGCGGCCTTGTACGCGGCGTAGATCTTGTTGATGTCGTGGCCGCCGCGGTTCAGCAGTTCCAGCTCGGCGTCGCTCCAGCCGTCGATCAGGGCCTTGAGTTCCGGCGTGTTGAAGAACTTCTCGCGCAGCTCCTTGCCGCCGAAGGCCGCGTAGCGCTGCGACTCGCCGTCCACCAGCAGCTCGAAGCGTTTGACGATGGTGCCGTTGTAGTCCTTCTGGAGCAGTTCGTCCCACTTGCTGTCCCAGATGACCTTGATGACGTTCCAGCCCGCACCCCGGAACAGCGCCTCGAACTCCTGAATGACCTTGCTGTTCGCGCGCACCGGGCCGTCGAGGCGCTGGAGGTTGGCGTTCAGCACGAAGATCAGGTTGTCGAGGTTCTCGTACGCCGCAAAACGGATCGCGCCGATGCTCTGCGGCTCGTCCATCTCGCCGTCGCCCAGGAAGGCCCAGACCTTGGCATCGCCCTTGGGCTTCAGCTCGCGGTTTTCCAGGTACTTGATGAAGCGCGCCTGGTAGATCGCCTGGATGGGGCCGAGGCCCATGCTGACGGTCGGGAACTCCCAGTAGTCGGGCATCAGCCACGGGTGGGGGTAGCTGCTCAGGCCCGCGCCGTCCGGCTGGAGTTCGCGGCGGAAGCGGTTCATGCGCGCCTCGTCGAAGCGGCCCTCCAGGAAGGAGCGGGCGTATACGCCGGGGCTGGCGTGGCCCTGGTAGAAGATTAGGTCGCGGTCCTGCCCGGCCCCGTGCCCACGGAAGAAGTGGTTGAAACCGACCTCCAGCAGCTCGGCCGCGCTGGCGTAGGTGCTGAGGTGACCGCCGATCCCGTCCGACTTCTTGTTGGCCTTGATGACCATGACCACGGCGTTCCAGCGGATGATGTTGCGGATCTTGCGCTCGATCTCGGCGTCGCCGGGGTACGCGGGCTGCTGGTCGGCGTCGATGGTGTTGATGTACGGCGTGTTCTGCTTGAAGGTGATGGGCGCGCCATGGAAATACGCGTAGTGGTCGAGTTCTTCCAGCAGCTCCGCCGCGCGGTTGTCGCCGGCGTCGGCAAAGACGTAGGCCAGGGAGTCGAGCCATTCCTTCTTCTCGACCTCGTTGAGCTGCTGCCGTTCCTGGGCGTTCATGCCGGCGCGGGGCGGCCTGTTCGGCGGAGATGTGGTCATGCGAGCAGTCTAGGCCCACGCATTGCCCACTTCCAACAGGGAATTCTTCGGTGATTCACCATGAGTGGTGGTGAATGCAGCAGGCGTTCAGGGCCTGACGGTCAACTCTTCCGTCACTTTTGGTACCAGCCTCACTGAGAAGGCAACCGGAAAGCGCGTGACAACCGGGCTTGTTCTCGGCCGCTGTGTCCGAACCGAGGGCATCCGGTCATACTTCAACGGTTCGTGGCGGGCAGTCCAGCGGTATGGTGCCCACCCCAGCCGGTAAGCTCGTCCTGTGCCTGTTCTCTCGACACGGCGTCTGGTTCTGCTGCCCCTGTCCCGTGACATGATCCGGCGGCGGCTCGAAACCGACACGTTCACGCTGAACGCGGTGACTCCCCAAGGGCCACTGACCATACAGTTCAGTCCAGAGTGGCCGGGGGTTCGACTGGGCCTGTTTCCGCACCTGCTCCGCCAGATGAAGGCACAGGGGCTGGCAGCCGATCCTGGGGACTTCTGTGTGGTGCTGCGGGAGACCGGAGACGTCGTGGGACAGATCGGGGCAAAAGCCCCGCCCGACGCGGCTGGAGCACAGGAAATCGGTTATGGGTTCAATCCATCGTGCTGGGGGAAGGGCTACGCCACCGAAGCCGTGGGCGCCCTGGTGGCGCACCTTCTGACGCAGCCACACGTCCGGAGCGTCACGGCCCAGACCGCCCTGACCAATCGCCCCAGCGAGCGTGTCCTAGAAAAACTGGGGTTCACGCGCATCGGCTCAAGCCGGGACGCCCGACATGGTGAATTGACCGTGTGGCAGCAGACGTCTGAACCCAGCCCATCGCCTTCAGAATGGCCGTGAGCACGGCGTAAGCCGACGATCACAGGACAGCGGGAACACGGTCACCCTCCGGGCCCTTCCACCGCCCTCATGCCACCACATCCCGCTCCGGCCATGCGACGAGCACCACTCCGGCCACGATCACTGCCAGCGCGGCCCACCCGAGCGGCCCGACCGTCTCGCCGCCAACCACAACGCCCAGCAGGATCGCCACGACCGGGTTCACGTACGCGTAACTGGTCGCCAGCGCCGGACGCGCGTGCGACACGAGGTAGGTGTACGCCGAGTACGCCAGCACCCCGCCGAAGACGACCAGATAGGCGAGCGCCCACACGCTGCCGGGCGTGGGCGTGCTCCAGCGCTCGCGGAACACCACGCTCAGGACGGTCAGCACCACTCCCCCGGTCAGCATCTGTGCGGCGCTGTTCATCAGGCCGGTGGGCAGCGGCAGGTGGCGTGACCACTGGCTGCCGAAGGTCCAGCACAGCGGCGCGAGCAGGAGCAGCACGGCCGCCGTGGGCGTGGCCCGCAGTTCCCCGAGGTTCAGCAGCACGATCCCCACGAGGCCCACGCCAATGCCCAGCCACTCGCGCCGGCCGGTCTTCTCGCCCCACAGCGAGGCGAAGACGGCGGCGAACAGCGGGGACACCGCGATCATCAGGGCCGCGATGCTGGAACTCGCATCACGCTCGGCCAGGGTCACGAAGCCGGTGCCGCCGCCCAGCAGCAGCGTGCCGATCACGGCGCTCCAGCCCCACTCCCGCCGGGTCGGGGCGGCCATCCCGCGCAGCCGCAGCACGCCGTACAGCAGCGCGCCCGCCAGCAGGAAGCGCAGGCCCAGCATGCCCAGCGGCGGCAGCGATCCGATGGCGACCTTGATGGCGAAGTACGTGCTGCCCCACACCAGATACACCACGCCCAGCGCGATCAGAACGGCGGTGCTCACGGCAGGGAGGGCGGCAGTGCGGGCAGACATGACGGCCATCCTACGCGCGCCGCCCGGCGCTGCTACCGTGGACGCACGCATGATCGAACTCAGGCACCTGCGTCACTTCGTCGCCCTGGCCGAGGAGGAACACTTCGGCCGGGCGGCGGAGCGCGTGTTCGTGGTGCAGCAGGCCCTCTCGAACTCCATTCGCAATCTGGAAGACGAGGTCGGTGTGCCGCTGGTGCTGCGGACTACCCGGCGCGTGCAGCTCACGCCCGCCGGACAGGAGTTCCTGATCGGCGCGCGCGAGACGCTGGCGCTGGCGGCACAGACGGTTGAGCGTGCCCGCCGCGCCGCGCGGGGCGAGGTGGGCCGCCTGACCATCGGCTTCGTGAGCGGGCTGGCCTTCGGCGGCCTGCCGGAGATCGTGCGGAGATTCAGGGAGCTGTACCCGAACGTCAGCGTGGATCTGCGGGAACTGACGGCGCAGGAGCAGGAGGCCGCGCTGCGCGGCGGACAGATCGACGTGGGCCTGATGCTGCTGCCGGTGCGGGATCCGAGCCTGGATTCCCGCGCGCTGTGGCGGCAGCCGCTGGTGGCCGCGCTGCCCGCCGAGCACGCCTTGGCCCGCCGGCGCAGGCTGAAGATCAGCGACCTGCAGGGTGAATCCTTCGTGTTCTTCCCCCGCCAGATCCGCGCCACGTACTTCGATCAGGTCATGCGCTGGTGCGCCGGGGCGGGCTTCACGCCACACGTCGTGCAGGAGGCCATCGAGGTGCCTACCCTGCTGTCGCTGGTCGCGGCCGGAATCGGGGTGTTCCTGCCCATCGAGTTCTTCTCGCGCCTGTCGCTGCCCGGCGTGGTGTACCGGCCCATCGACGACGCCCCCATCGTGGAGATCGTCGCCGTGTGGAGCCGCAGCGAGGGCCGCAGTCCCGTCGTGCGGGCCTTCCTGAGCGTGGCGGCGGACGTGCTGGGCAGTGCGGGCGGGCAGCCGCTCAGCTGACCGCGTTCCCGGAGGTCTCACCACGTCCCGTGCCGGGAATACTACGCAGCACGTTCAGGATCAGCAGGGTGCCCACCACCGACAGCAGCGCGCCCATCAGGAACGCCGCGCCGGGAAACTGATGGGTGATCCCGAAGGCGTACACGCTGGTCGCCACGATCGGCCCCACCACGCCCACCAGGCTGTTCAGGCTGGTGATCGCGCCCTGCACGCGGCCCTGCTCGGTCTCGTCCACCTGCTTGGAGATCAGGCCCTGAATGGCCGGGTTGCCCAGGCCCCCCAGCGCCCCCACGACCAGCGACGCGTAGAGCAGCGGCCCGCTGCGGGCCACGCTGAGCACCAGGAATTCCAGGATGCTGCTGACCAGACCGGTCATGATGGTGCGCCGCTCGCCGAAGCGCGCGATGAATGGCCCCAGCAGCCCTGCCTGGACGCCCGCCGTGAGCAGGCCGAAGAACGCGAGCGCCACGCCGTTCTGCGCCGGACTCCAGCGCAGCACCCCCTCGGTGTACAGCACCCAGGTGCTGAAGATCGTCTGCCCCGCGAGGCCCAGCAGCACGAAGGTCAGCGTGAGGGAGCGCAGGATCGGGTATGCGCCCAGCGCCGCGAGGGGTTTCAGGGGATTCAGGTCGCCGCGCTGCACGGCCTTGCCCCGGCTGCTGGCGGGCAACGACTCGGGCAGCACGAACAGGCCGTACAGCACGTTCAGGCCGGTCAGCGCCGCGGCCGCCATGAAGGGCACGCGCAGCCCGTACTCGCCCAGCAGGCCGCCTAGCGCCGGCCCCAGGATGAAGCCCACGCCGAACATCGCGCCCAGCAGACCGAAGTTCTTCGCCCTTTCCTCGGGCGGCGAGACGTCCGCGATGTAGGCGTTGGCGACCGTCAGGCTCGCTCCAGTGATCCCGGCGATCACGCGGCCCACGAACAGCCACGCCAGGTTCGGTGCGAACGACAGCAGCACGTAGTCGAGCGCCATGCCGCTCAGCGCGAACAGCAGCACCGGCCGCCGCCCGTAGCGGTCGCTCAGGGTTCCCAGGATCGGCGCAAACACGAACTGCATCACGGCGTACACGGCGGTGAGCAGACCAATCGTCCGGGCACCCGCCACCTCCGAGCCGGCCAGGGATTTCACCAGTCCCGGCAGCACGGGAATGATCAGCCCGATCCCGATGATGTCGATCAGCGCGGTCAGCAGGATGAAGATCAGGGCGGCGGGGCGGGAGCGCATAGGGAGGAGTGTAGGGCGGGGAGGTCAAGGTTCCCTTCAGCCATTACGCCTACCGTTCCCTTACGTTCGGGGCGTAAAATGGGGAGATTCGTTCGGCATCCGCTGCCGCACTCCCCACTCCCGGAGGTTCCATGCTCAAGGTCAAGTCCGATTTCACGCCCTCGGGTGACCAGCCCACCGCCATCCGCTCCCTGGTGGACGGCCTGGACAGCGGCCTGCGCTACCAGACCCTGCTCGGGGCCACAGGCACGGGGAAAACCTACTCTGTGGCGAAGGTCATCGAGGAGACCCAGCGCCCGGCCCTGATCATGGCGCCGAACAAGATCCTGACCGCGCAGCTGGCATCCGAGTTCCGGGAGTTCTTCCCGGACGCGGCGGTGGAGTTCTTCATCAGTTACTACGACTACTACCAGCCGGAAGCCTACGTGCCGGGCAAGGATCTGTTCATCGAGAAGGATGCCAGCATCAACCAGGAGATCGAGCGGCTGCGGCACTCCACGACCCGGTCGCTGCTCACGCGGCGGGACACCATCGTGGTGGCGTCGGTGAGCTGCATCTACGGCCTGGGCGACCCGAAGGAGTACACGGCACTGAACCTGATCCTGAAAAAGGGCTCTGCGGTCAGCCGCGACGAGATCCTGGGACGCCTGGTGAACATGCAGTACGAGCGCAACGATATCGAGATGATGCCGGGCCGCTTCCGGGCCAAGGGCGAGATGATCGAGGTGTGGCCCGCGTACGACGAGCAGCCCCTGCGGATCGAACTGTGGGGCGACGATGTGGAGCGCATCACGGTGGTGCATCCGCTGACCGGCGACCGGCTGGCGGAACTGGACGCCACGGTGGTGTACCCGGCGAAACATTACGTGAGCAGCGCGGGAAACATCGAGCGGGCCATCGTGACCATCCAGGAGGAACTGGAGGGGCGGCTGGAGTACTTCAGGGCGACCGGCAAGCTGCTGGAGGCCCAGCGCCTGAAGGAACGCACCCTGTACGACCTGGAGATGCTCAAGGTGCTGGGCTACTGCTCGGGCATCGAGAACTACTCGCGGCACATCGACGGGCGGGTGGCCGGGCACACGCCGTACACCATGCTCGATTACTTCAACGACGACTTCGTGACCTTCATCGACGAGTCGCACGTGACGGTGCCGCAGATCGGCGGAATGGCGAACGGCGACCGGGCACGCAAACAGACGCTGGTGGACTACGGGTTCCGCCTGCCGTCGGCCATGGACAACCGCCCGCTGAACTTCGACGAGTTCATGAGCAAGACCGGGCAGGTCGTGTTCGTGTCGGCCACGCCAGGGCCGTTCGAACGCGAGGTCAGCGACAGCATCGCGGATCAGATCATCCGCCCAACCGGGCTGGTCGATCCGCCGGTCAGCGTGCGGCCCATCAACGGCCAGATCGAGGATCTGCTGGGCCGCGTGCGGGAACGTGCGAAGATCGGCGAGCGCACCCTGGTCACCACCCTGACCAAGCGCATGTCCGAGGATCTCACGGAGTACATGCTCGAAAAGGGCGTGAAGGCCCGGTACATGCACAGCGACATCGACACCGTGGAACGTCAGGTGATCATCCGCGACCTGCGGCTCGGGCACTACGACGTGCTGATCGGCATCAACCTGCTGCGCGAGGGCCTCGACCTGCCGGAGGTGTCGCTGGTCGCCATCCTGGACGCCGACAAGCCCGGCTTCCTGAGAAGCGAGCGGGCGCTGATCCAGACCATCGGCCGCGCGGCCCGCAACCTCAACGGCGAGGTCATCCTGTACGGCGACACGGTCACGCCCGCCATGCAGTTCGCCATGGACGAGACCCGCCGCCGCCGCGAGAAGCAGACCGCGTACAACGAGGAACATGGCATCACGCCCACCACCATCATCAAGGGCGTACGCGACGTCATCCGGGGCGAGGAGCAGCCCGAGGAGATCAGCTCCGCGAACGTGGGCACGGACCGCGACTCGTTGACCGCGCAGCTCACCGATCTGGAACTCGACATGTGGCAGGCGTCGGAAGACCTGGACTTCGAGAAGGCCGCCTCGCTGCGCGACCAGATCCGAGCCATCGAGGCGAAGCTTCAGGGCAAGGAGTTCAAACAGGCGACCGTGCCTGGACAGAAGGTCAGACAGCGCGGGCGGCGGTAAGGATCACTGCGGCCATCGGTGTGGGGCATCCCCGCCATAGGCCAGCCGGCGGATGCCGGGGACGGGCTGGGGGGGCACACACTGGGCCGCAGTGTCCACCGTGCGCCCCTTCACCGCGTCCGATGCGCCCGCGGTCGCGGCGGTACAGGTCGGCAATTACCACTACGACTACGCGCCGCTGTTCCCGCCGGGCTCCTGGGATGGCGTGAGCGTCGAGGAGCAGACAGCAGACTGGCTGCTGTGGCCCAGGGATCACCCGGACGACGTGCTGCTGGTCGCGGAGGACGCCGGAGAGGTCGTGGGCTACGTGCTGGCCCGTGTTCACCCGTACCACGGGGCCGAGGCCGAGGTGATGGCGCTGCACGTGCGTCCGCAGGCGCGGGGGTGCGGGCATGGCCGGGCGCTGCTGTCTGCCGCCGTGAGCGTGCTGGGGGCCGCCGGGGCGGGCAGCGTCGGCCTCTCGACGCTGGAGGGCAATCCGATCCGCGCGTGGTACGCAGCGCTCGGTGGGGAGCAGGTGGCAGTGCAGGAGAACGACCTGGATGGCTGGCCGGTGCGCGAGGTGGTGTACGTGTGGCCGGACGTCGAAGCGCTGCGACAGGCCTTGGCCGGAGCGGAGTTCAGCGCCCGTTCGGGAACCATTCAGCCGGACTGTCCATAATGGAGCGTGGATAAGGAGAACCGAATGCTCGATGCCAAGGTCCAGCCCCACCGTGAGTTCCTGCTCGCCCAGACGGCGGGACAGAAACTCTTCCTGACCCTGACCGTCACACCCACCGCGCAGGCCCGACAGGCGCGGCCTGACCTGAGCGTGGTGTTCGTGGTGGATACCAGCGGCTCCATGCGGGAGGTCGTGACCGAGCCGACCGGCACGACCGGCAAGACGACCACCGTGGACGGCAAGAAGTACGAGATCGTCAAGGGAGCGCGGAACAAGCTCGAACTGCTTACTGAAGCCCTGACCGGGATCATCAATTCCGACCTGCTGCACCCGGCAGACCGGATCGCGCTGGTGAAGTTCGACGACATGGCCGACGTGCTGGTGCCGTTCACACCCGCGACGGACCGCACGCGCCTGCTGGCTGGGGTGGAGCGGCTCGACTGGTACTCGGGCGGCACGAACATGGGCCTGGGCATGCAGGCAGGCGCGAAACTGCTGGGCCAGGAGACCGGCAGCCGCCGCATGGTGCTCCTGACCGACGGGCAGGCCTTCGACGCGCCGGTGGTCGAGGAGCAGGCGGGCGTGCTGGCCGGTCTGCAGATTCCCGTGACGACTGTGGGCGTGGGCGACGAGGTGAACACGGACCTGCTGACCATGATCACGGACCGCACGCAGGGGCAGCCCATCGACGTCGTCCCCGACACCGACAACCCGCAGCCGCCCGCCGTGCGCGCCACGGAACTGCCGCAGGCGCTGCTGGGCGACCTGAAGCAGGCCGCGAACGAGGTCGTGACGAACGTGGCCCTGAGCGTGCGGACCGTGAAGGACGTGGTGCTGGAACGCGTGACCCGCGTGCAGCCCACGCAGACCGAGGTGGCGCGGGTGGACGGCCCGCTACAACTCGGGAATGTCGAGGCCGGGATCGGCGCGACCTACGTGCTGGAGTTCACGCTGCCCGCCCGCCCCGCCGCGCGCATGCGCCTGGCGCAGCTGGGCCTGACGTACCAGGTGCCCGGCGCGAACTACCGGGGCGAGGTACCCCCGCTGGACGTGGTCGTGGAGTTCACGGGCGACGAGTCCATGGCCGCCCGCGTCGATCCGGGGATCATGCAGTGGGTGCAGCAGCGCAACATCGAGGGACTGGTAGCCCAGGCGACCCGTGAGGCCCGCAACGACCCCGCGCAGGCCGCGAAGACCCTGGAACTGGCGCGCAGCATGACCCAGCGTCTCGGGAACGGCGCGATGACGCAGGTGCTCGACAAGGCCATCGGGGAGCTGGGCAGCAGCAAGACCATTGCGCTGGGGACCGCCAAGACCATGCGCCTGGGCGCGAAGACCCAGACGCTCAAGGCCTCGGACGGAACCCTCCCGTCGGACGAGGACATCCGGCGGATGACCGGCGCTTGACGTGGAGTGGCGGTGAGGCGAAGACGAGGAACGACGGGAAGGCTGGGCCATGACCACCGAAATTCAGGTGATGGACGTCCATCCAGTTCTGTTCCGGATGGCCGGGAACCCTGTGACTTCGGTATGAGCCGCGCGTGACGAGCACGACCTGCCCGGTGTGCGGCTCGCCCGTCGGCGTGGCGGATACCGTCTGCCGCACCTGCGGGGCGCCGCTCACACCCGGCGCCGCCTCGGCCGCTGCGAAAGCGGTCACGGCGGCCCTGGCCCTGCCGGCCGGCTGCACGCTGGGCGGCGGACAGTACGTGCTGAGCCGCGTGCTGGGCCGGGGCGGCTTCGGGATCACCTACGACGCGCAGGATGTGCGGCTGGGCCTGCGCGTGGCGATCAAGGAACTGTTCGTGGACGGCTCGCAGCGGCGCGTGGCGACCGTCATTCCGCCCGGCAACCTGAGCACCGCCGAATTCCAGGAAACCAAACGCCGCTTCCTGGACGAGGCGAAGGTGCTCGCGCGCTTCAACGACCCCGGCATCGTGCGCGTGCTGAACTACTTCGAGGAGAACGGCACCGCGTACCTCGTGATGGAGTTCCTGGAGGGCATGACGCTGGGCAGCGCCATCGAGAAGAACGGCCCGCTCCCCCCGACCGTGGCGCTGGAGGTCGCGCGCTCGGTGGCGCGGACCCTGGAACTCGTGCACGGCGCGGGGCTGCTGCACCGGGACATCAAGCCGGACAACATCTTCATGCACAAGACCGGGCGGATCGTGCTGATCGACTTCGGCTCCGTGCGCACCTTCGCGCCGGGGCAGACGGTGAGCCACACGCGGCTGGTCACGCCCGGCTACGCGCCGCTGGAGCAGTACGGCAACAGCGCCAGGTACGGCCCGTACACGGACATCTACTCGCTGGGCGCGACCCTGCACCACGCCCTGACCGGTCAGATGCCGCCCCCCGCGACCGACCTGATGCTGGGTACACCGCTGCCGCCCCTGCCGCCGGGCACGCCCGCCCCGCTCCGGCGCGCCGTGGAAAAATCCATGGCCCTGCGCGTGGAAGACCGCCCGCAGACGGCCCGCGCGCTGGAGGAACTGCTGGTCGGCCCCGGTCAGGCGACGGCCGCCCCGTTGCCCATCCCCCGGCCATCCCCTCCGGTGCAGAGTGCTCCAGTTCCGCCGGCGCCCGCTCCGCGCCCTCAGCCGCAGCCCGCGCCGGTTCCGCGTCCGCAACCGACCCCAGCTCCTGCACCCAGGCCCACGCCGCCCCCGGCCCCAAGACCTCAACCGCAGCCTGCCCCTCCGCCTGTACCTGTCAAGCCGCCCACCCCAGTGGTCACGCCGGTCCCGGCCACGCCGAACCCCGTTCCCCTCCCGCAGCCCGTCCCGGCCCCACCGAATCTGTCCCTGCCGCCGCGCCGCAATCCGCTGCCGCGCACGCTCCTCGTGGCGCTGTGTATCGGCCTAGGCGGCGTGACCGGGCTGGCACAGCTGCCGGCGCTGCTGCCGGCCATAGGACAACTCGGCACCGTGGGCCTGCTGGTCGCGGCGGCCCTCGGCGCGGCGGTGGGCTTTGTGGCCGGACAGCTGGCGTGGCTGGCGCTGCCCGTCGCGTTGCCGCTGGGTACGGCTGCGCTGGCGGTGCTGTACGCGAACGGCGCGGCCCTGCACTGGCCGACCGTCGCGGCGCTGGGCGTCATGGCGGCCACCATCTCGATCTTCATTCTGCGGCTGATCCGCCGTATCTGAGAATGGTGCCGCTCCCCGTCCGAGGGTTCAGGATGCCTCTGCGCCGCACCACCTCGTTCCTGCTTCCCGCTCCGCCCGGTTGATCGCCGAGGTCAACGCAAGAGATTGAACGTCGGCCCACACGTCCCCTCGCCCCTACCCCTGGAGGAACACACCATGACCATCACCTGCACCGTCTGCGGCACCGTCAATCCCGATGGCACCACGTACTGCGAGGGCTGCGGCGTCGAACTGACCCCCCAGCACGCCGCCGCACCCGCCCCGATCACCCCGGAGCCCGCTCCTGCGGCCGATTCCACGGCACCCGTGGACGGCGACCTGACCGACCCGGCCACCGCGTCCGTCCCGGCCAGCCCCGAACTCGCGGCGGGCATCCCTGACATGCCCGTCACCGACGCGCCCGAGGCGACCGCTCCCGCGCCTGCGTCGGTCGACGACGCCGTCTCCGCACCGGAGGCCGCCGCTGAACCCGCGCCAGTCACGCCGGAGGCCACCGACCCGGCTCCCGTGGCGGTCTCTGTCCCGGTGGCTGCCCCCACTGCTGCGGCTCCGGCACCGTCCGACGCGCCCGCGAAGCTGGGCATCAAGAAGTACGGAGCGCCCACCGGCGAGTTTATTCCCCTGCAGGGCGAGCGGCTGGTCGTGGGCCGGTTCGATGCCTCCAGCGGCCCGGTGGACATCGACCTGACGGGCCTGGGCGGCCAGGAGCACATCAGCCGCCGTCACGCCGAGCTGTACCGCGAGGGCGGCGTGTGGATGGTGCGCGACCTGGGGTCTACCAACGGCGTGTATGTCAAGCATGCGGGCGAGGGCGCCTTCTCGCCGCGCCTGCAGGAACCGGCGGCGCTGCACGACGGCGACGAGGTGGCCTTCGGGAACCTGATGCTGACCTTCCACCAGGGCTGATGACCCGCCCAGACGACAAGGAGCACACCCCGGACTGGCAGGACACGGCTGCCAGCCTGCGCGAGCTGTTCGGCCAGAAGCGGGCAGCGCAGCCCACGGAACCGGATCAGCCCGAGTCCGACGCGGCCGAGCCGGCCCTGACGGCCTTTGAACCCGGCGACCTGCCCCTGCCCGTGCTGGGCGAGGACGCGCTGCCCGAATCGGTGGACGAAACCGGCGACCCCGTGTCTCCCTCTCCCCTGGCGGGCGATGCGACCACACCCACGGCCCCTGCATCCGATTCCGGCGGTGAAGGGACGACAGAACCGGTGGAGCTTCCCGCGCCTGCCGTTCCGGCCGTGGTCGCCGCATCCGGGCCTGCGATCCTGCCGGAGCCATCAGCTCCACCGCCGGCAGACGCCGTTCCGGCCATCAGCGCGTCCAGAGAGCTGGTTCCCAAGTCTGTGGAGACCGCTCCAGCGGTTTCAGCACCGGCATCCGTGCAGGCTCCTTCCGTACCGGCTGCCTCTGGCTTCTCGGACGATCTGGAGGAGGAGGTGTTCGCGCCCACCGCGCCGACTTCGGGGCCGGTGGTGGGCGATGTCCTGGACGGGTACCACCTGAACGAGGATCTGGGGCGCGGCTGGTTTATCGCCAGTCCCGTGGCGAGTGGCCCGAGCGTCGAGGTATACGCGCGGCCAGACCCGCTGTGGGCGACGCTGGCCCCACACCGGGCGCTGCCCCGCTTCTCGACCGCCGGAGCGTTGCATGTGCTGGAGCCGGTGGGCGGTGAGACCATAAAAGCCCCAGTAAACCCAGACGCCGCGCTGGCGCACCTCACGGAGCTGACCCGACTGCTGTTCGCGCTGGAGAAACAGGGGAACGCGGTGGTCGATCTGGAGCCCGACTCGCCACGGGTGACGCCGGGCGGCGTGCGCCTGCGCTTTCCGCCACGGGTGAGCCGCATGGGCGAACCGGCGGAGGTCGCCGTGCGCGAGGGCTTCACCCCGCCGGAGGTGCTGGCAGGTCAGGCGGTGGACGCCCGCAGCGGCGTGTACCTGCTGGGCGCGCTGCTGTATTCCTGGCTGACCGGCCGGACGCTGCCCGCCGAGGGGACGACCGGCGCGGTGCTGGACGGCGTGAGTGTGCCGGGCGTGCCGCAGCTTCTGCGCGGCATGCTCGCACCCGTGGAGGAACGGATGACTCCGGCGGAGGTGCTGGCCGCGCTGAAGACACTCACCACGCCGACCCTGCCGGCTTACCAGGTGGCGGCGGCCACGTCGGTGGGGCTGAACCCCGAGCGGCCCATGAACGAGGACAGTTACGGGTTCACGTGGCGGCAGCTCGGTCTGCATGGCGCGTCCACGCTGGTGCTGCGCGCCTGTGTGTCGGACGGCATGGGCGGCATGGCGGCGGGCGAGGTGGCGAGCGCCGCTGCGGTGGACGCCTTCCTGACTTCCGGCAAGGCCACACTTCCGGAGATGGTGTGGGACGCGAACGCGGCCGTGCTGACCGCCATGGCCGGGCGGGACGGCGGCTGCACCTTCAGCGGCGTGGAAGTGCGCGGCCCCCACCTTCAGCTGGGACACGTAGGCGACACGCGCGCATACGTGCGGCAGGCGGGCGTGGTGCGCCAGCTCAGCCGGGACCACTCGTACGTGGCCGCCATGGTCGCGTCCGGGCAGATGACGCCCGAGGAGGCGCAGAACAGTCCCGAACGGAATAAGGTACTCAGGTCGCTGGGCAGCCTGCGCGTCCCCCAGGAGAATTACGTGCAGACGCTGGAGCAGCCGATGGTCATGGGCGTGGGCGACCGCGTGCTGCTCGTCAGTGACGGCGTGTGGGGCGAGGTGCCGGACGAGGTGCTCATTCCGCTGCTGACCACCCTGCCCATCCAGCCGCTGGTGGATCGCCTGATCGCACTGGCCCTGGAGGCGGGTGCCCCGGACAATGCCACGGCGCTGGTGATCGAACGGGTGGAGTAGGGCATCGTCCAGCTGGAGGCAGAGAAACAAATGGACGCCTCACCCGCAGATCCACCCGGACGGTCAGGACGAACGGGTCAGGGTGCAGGTGCCCAGCCGCAACTCCTGGACGGCCGCCGCGCGGTCCGTGGGCGTGCGGGCCACGGCAACCACGGCGAGCACCCTTTTGAGCTGGTCAGGCAACTGCTCCAGCGTGCCGGAGGCCAGCACGCCGTTCAGTTCGGGCGCGTCGAGCACGCCGTCCACCACGCATGCCAGGCCCAGGCCGCCCGCGCGGGCGTCGAGCAGATCCAGGGCGATCAGGGTGCCGTGGGCGGCATCGAGGAGCAGCACGCCACGGTCGGCCTGGAACGCCAGGGGCATGCCGGTGGGCGCGGCGGGGTTCAGGCGCAGGGTGGTCGTGAACCGCTCTCGCTCGGCGGTCGTGGCCGTGATCGTCCACACCTGACCGGGCTGCACGGGGAGCACCGCTGCGACTCCCAGCACCGTGCCCAGCAGGCCGCCGACCATACCCCACAGGCCGAGGAACCGGAGGTGAAGGCGTGACAGGCGGGAGGACATGGGTCAGGCTAGCGCTCCGGCACCTGGTGCGGGGTGCAGCAGGCGAGGCGCGGTAGGCTCTGGGTCATGAATGCGAAGGGTGACCTGATCGCGCGTGTGTCGGCACTGGGCCTGGGCGTGCCGACCTTCGAGGCGGAGTCGAGCGGTCCGCCGCATGACCTGACGTTCCGGGCGCGCGTGCTGGTAGGCGGGCAGCCGCTGGGCACGGTCGGTGAGGGCCGCAGCAAGAAGGATGCCGAGCGGATGGCGGCCGAGTCGGCCCTGCGCGCCCTGGATGGCGGCCCGGAGGAGCCCGGCACAGCGCCTCCCTTCCCGGCGGGCCGCTGGCCCATCTACGCGGCGGTGCTGGCCCAGGCGCTCGACGCCGCGCTGGAACTGTCGGACGATCACGCCACGCTCGACGACGTGCGGGTAGACGCCGCGCGGCTGTACCGTGATCTGCTCATGGACCTGGGGCACGGCCCCGAGGATGCGTGACACTGGGGCCATGAAGGATTCCTGGCCCTGGCGCCCCTCGGGCGTGCTGTTCGATATGGACGGCGTGCTCACTGCGAACAACCACCATCACCGGCAGGCCTGGGCCGAAACGGCCCGCAGCGTGCTGAACCTGCACCTCACCGAGGAGGATCTGGACACCAAGGTCGACGGCGGCCGCAACCCGGAGATCATCGAACGCCTGGTGGGCCACGCACCCGACGCCGACCTCGCGGGCCGTTTCGACGATGCCAAGGAAAACCGGTACCGCGAACTGGCCGCCGGCGCCCTGACCGAGGTCGCCGGTCTGAGCGCGTACCTGGACGCCCTGGAGGCGCGCGGCATTCCGTTCTCGCTGGTGACCAGCGCGGGACTCGTGAACGTGGCCTTCGGCATGGAGCAGCTCGGCTTCGGGCACCGCTTCGTGACGCGCGTGACCGGAGAGGACGTGACGCGCGGCAAACCGCACCCGGAACCGTTCCTGCTGGGGGCCGCACGGCTGGGCCTGAACGCCGCCGACTGTCTGGCGCACGAGGACGCGGTGAACGGAGTGCGCAGCGCGGCCGGTGCGGGGTGCCGCGTCGTCGCCCTGACGACCACCGCGCCCGCGCCGGCCCTGCTGGACGCGGGCGCGTCGCTGGCCGTGCCGGATTTCAGCGACTGGGCCGCGTGGCTGGCCTGATACGGATTCCGTCCAATTCCCGGACAGTCGGAACCCCACCGACTGTCCGTCCATCTCCCGGAATCCATAGTCTCTCCTTCTTCCTCCGGTCGGATTTCATCCTGCAGGCTGCGGGATTCCATCGGAGTCCGTGTGAGCTGATGGCCGGGGCCGCGTGAAGGGGGCGGAGGCGGAAGCGCGGGCCGGAGCGCACCTGGCCTCGCTGGGGCGTGAGATCGTGGCCCGCAATTACCGCATTCCCGGCGGCGAGATCGACCTGATCACGCGCGAGGGCGGCACCCTGGTGTTCACGGAAGTCCGGCAGCGGCGGCAGATCCGGTACGGCAGCGCGGCCGAGTCCGTGACCCCGCGCAAGCTCGCCCTGATGCACCGCGCGGCCCTGACGTACCTCACGCGTGAACTGGGCCGCGACGACCTGCCCTGCCGGCTGGAGGTGCTCACCATCGACGGCCCGGCCGAGACCGGCCCCATCACCGTCATTCCGCTGGACGGCTGACCGGCGGGCTCACAGCGATTCGCGCAGGATGGCCGCCAGATCGTCCCGACTGGGCAGGCGGGGCGCGACAGCCAGCAGGCGCTGCTGCTTGAGCGCGCCCTCCACCAGGATGTCGAGATCGGCTGCCGTGTAGCCGAGGTCGCCCAGGCGGGTGGGGGCGCCCACGTCGCGCATCAAGGCCGTCAGGGCGCGCGGCAGGGCCTCGCGGTCACCGGGCTCCTGGGCCTCTCCGGTCAGGAGTTCGGCCGCCCGCACGTGCTTCACGGGATCGGCGGCGAAGGTGTACCGGAAGGCGGCGGGGGCCGTGACGATCACGCTGAAGCCGTGCGGAACGAACTTCTTCGTGCCGGGATAGCCCTCCGGGTGCGCGACATGGCGCAGGCCCGCGATGGGGTACGCGCAGGCATGCGGGATGTGCACGCCCGCCGAGCCGAAGCCCACTCCGGCCATGGTGGCGGCCAGCATCATGGCCCCACGCGCCTCCAGGTCGCCGCTCCCCTGCACGGCGCGGCGCAGGTAAGCACCGCCGGAACGCAGCGCCTCGGCGGACCACAGGTCAGCGACCGGATTGCTGCCCTGGTACGGGGGCCGGGCGGCGGGCGTCTCGGGACGCGGGCGGGTGGTGTAGGGGCGGCTCAGGAAGCTCTCGGCGGCGTGGCAGACCACGTCCAGACCCGCGGCGGCGGTCACGGCGGCGGGCGCCGTGCGGGTCAGTTCCGGATCGACGATCGCCTGAGCAGGCCGCAGCGTGCGGTGGCTGATGCCGGTCTTGATCCCCAGTTCCGGCAGATCCACGATGGCCACGGTCGTCGCCTCGGAGCCGCTGCCGGAGGTCGTGGGAATGGCCAGCAGCGGGCGCAGCGGCCCCGCTGGCATCCGGCCACCCCCGACCGGCGGGTTCACCCAGTCCATGATCTCGCCGCCATGCGTTGTGAGCAGGTTGGCGACCTTCGCGGTGTCGATGGTGCTGCCCCCGCCGATGGCCACGAAGCCGTCCACGTCCGCTGCCCGCGCCGCCTGCACCGCCCGGTTCAGCGCGCCGATCTCCGGTTCCGTGTCCACCTCGTCGTAGAGCACGACCTCCACCCCGGCGTCGCGCAGGCTCTCCAGCACGCCCTGCGCGATCCCGGCGGCCCGCACCTGCGGATCGATGACCACGAAGGCGCGCCGCACGCTCAGGCGGACGAGTTCCCACCCGGCGTCCTCACTGGCGCCGGGGCCGAATTTCACGGGCGTGGCCTCGATGGTGAAGATGCGCTCCCGCGGCGTGCTGTGTGGTGGCGCGCTGTCCATGCTGCCCTCCCGCCCCGACTCCCGCAGGGCCGGGCGCTGTGTACCGATGTCCTTGTCGGCAGGCTAACACCCGCACGAACCGCACTGCAGACGAGTGCCGCCCAGGGCACCGCACCACTGCCCGGAATGGCGGGCGCCCTTGCCGTAGAATCCGCTCATGCGCAGCGCCTACCTCACGGCCGCCCGCGCCCTGCAACTGGGGCGCGAGTGGGCTGTCGAGGGAGACCAGCGCCGGGCGCTCGACGCGTACGAGGAAGCGCTCGCCCTGCTCCGCGTCCTGCCGCCGGAGCGCACGCGGGACGTCCTGCTGGCGCACACGCACCTGGCCTTCTACCAGACGCTCGCCCTGGTCGGAGCGCGGGGCGGGCAGCACCACCTGCACCTGGGCGTCAGTTATGCCCGTGCCACGCGCGATCCGCTGGCGCGCGCGATCGCCGAGGAATGCCTGAGCGGTCTCGATGTGGTGATGTAGGACACTTCCTGAGCCAAGGAAGAAGGCGCCGCTCCAGTAAAGGAGCGGCGCGTCACTGACGGGGCCGATGCGCTTACTGACCTTGGCCCTGGCCGGGCAGTTGCAGCTGGGCCGTGGTCTTCCCGGCCTTCTTGTCGTAGCTGCATTGCAGGGGCAGCTGACCCAGCGTGCTGGTCTTCTTTCCGACGATGCTGATGGTGACGGGCACGCCGGCGAGCGTCCAGCCTCCCCCATCGACGCTCTGGGTGCCGGCCACGACGGCCGCCGCTGGGGCCTCCAGCGCGCTGCCGATGCGCTCTCCGGTCGCCAGCGGGCGGCTCTGCGTGACCAGCGTCTTCAGGGGGACGGCCTGCCCGGAGGCGTTCACCGTCAGGGTCTCCGCGTCGGCGGCGGCCTCCTTGCACTGCTCGATGAAGCGGTATTTGCTGATGCCGTTTGCCTCTCGGTCGCTGTAGATGGGGTTGTTCCGTACGGCCACCGCCGTCACGAAGCCCAGCAGGGCCAGGGTCAGCAGCAGGGCGAGCCACTGCAGGGCGCGGCCCACGCCCGAGCGGCGGTTCGTCTGGGTCAATTCGCTCATGTCGTCACCAGCATAGCGTCCAGTGTCGCGGGGCAGATCAGACCGGGGGCCATCCGGTCACGTCCTCTAGGATCACGCCGGCCGTACCCACCCGGGTCAGGGCCTCGGCGACCCGCTCCCCTGTCCGTGGATTTGCGAGGTGCGCTGCCAGCTCCGCCAGGGGCACCAGCACGAAGGGCCGCTCCCAGGCCAGAGGATGCGGGAGCAGCGGCGTCTCCCCGGACACCACGTCGTCGTAGGTGAGCAGATCCAGATCGAGCGTCCGGGCCGCCCAGCGTTCGCGCCGCACCCGGCCCCCCCGCGCCTCGATGGCGTGCAGGCCGCGCAGCAGGCTCCCGGCGGGCAGGGTCGTGTCCAGCGCCAGCACGGCATTGAGGTAATCCGGCTGGCCCGCCGGCCCGCCGACCGGGGCGGTGCGGTATACGCGCGACACGCCACGCAGCGTGCCCAGGCGACCGACTTCGCCGACCGCCCAGCGCAGGGTCTCCAGCGGTCGGCCCAGGTTCGCACCCAGGCCGACGTAGGCCACACTCATGACGTGACTTCCTCCCGGTTCAGGGCCAGTTCGGCGTACACGTCCCGGAAGACACCGGGAAGCGGCGCGAACGGCTTGTGGACGCGCACGACCACGCGGCTCAGCCGGCGCTGATCCTGCAACAGCCGCCGCGCGATCCGGTCTGTGAGCACCTCGATCAGGTTGTACCGGTGGCCCGTGACCTCGTCCCGGATGGCGTCGTACACAGCGGCGTAGTTCACGGCGCGCCTGAGGTCGTCGGGCAGCCTGGCGAAGTCGTAGTGCAGTTCGGCATCGACCACAAACCGCGCGCCCAGCACGGCCTCGGTGTCGTACACGCCGTGCCGCGCATGAAATTCCAGTCCCTCAAGGACAACCCGGCTGGTCACGCGATCGAGTGTAGCCCCTGCGACGCGCTGGTCAGGGCTGGTCGTCCAGCGCCGCCTGCACGCGCAGGGCCTGCACGTGGGCCGCCGCCGCATGGGCCCGCACCAGCGCGGCTCCACTGCGCGCGGCGTGCAGGTGCAGGGCCAGCGTTCCCGGATCGCGCTCCGCCGCCGTGGGCACCTCCGCGATGAAGTCGATCAACCGCTTGCGGCTGGCCCCCACCAGCACCGGCAATGGCCCGGCCGTGAACTGCGGCAGGGCGCGCAGCAGCGCCAGATTGTGCGTCAGCGTCTTGCCAAAACCGATGCCAGGGTCGATCAACACGGAAGGCACCCCGGCCGCGAGCACCTCGGCCGCCCGCTCAGTCAGAAAAGCGTGAACCTCGGCCACCACGTCCCCGTACTGAGGACGAAGCTGCATGGTGCGTGGCTCGCCCTGCATGTGCATCACGCAGGCGGGCGCCCCGGCGCGCGCACAGACCAGAACCATCTCCGGGTCGTGCAGGCCCGTCACGTCGTTGATCAGATGGGCTCCAGCGCGCAGGGCCTCCGCCGCCACCTCAGGCTTCATGGTGTCCACGGAGATGACCACGCTCTCGGCTGACAGCACCCGGATCAGCGGCAGGATGCGGTCAAGTTCCTGCGCCACGGGCACGACCTCGGCTCCCGGCCGCGTGCTCTCCCCGCCCACGTCGATCATCAGCACGCCCGCATCCCGCATGGCGCGCGCCGAGGCCAGGGCCGCGTCCAGACCCAGGTGTCGGCCCCCGTCACTGAAACTGTCGGGAGTCACATTCACGATCCCCATGACCGCTGTCCCCGTCCAGGACAGCTGCCAGCCGCCGGCCACACGCACGGCACCCGGAACCGGAAACTGGAACTCCAGGCGGAAGTGGCGGGTCAAGCCTCCGGCCCATCTGCCGAAGAGTCTTCCACCGTTGGGCGATCCGGCTTCAACAGGAAGCTCGCCATCACGCGGTACCGGTCAGGGTAGGCATCCACGAAGGCAGGCATGCGTCGCCCGGAACGGAACGGCACGAAGGACTCCTCAGTGATGTGCAGGCGCGTCTCCATGGCCGTCTCGACCGGATGTCCGGCGGGAATGGGCGTTCCTGGCCGCAGGGAATACTTCACGCCAGGGGCGGCGCTGCTGGCGCGCACGGTCAATTCCTTCGGGCCGCCGGGAGCGACCGCACCGCCATCCTCGCGTTCGGCACGCGTCACGGCGCACACGGCGTAGATCACGGGAGCGCCCGTGTTCTCGGCCAGGGTGTACAGCGCCGTGCTGGCACTCACGTCCGCCCGGCGGGACAGCTCCCCCAGGGCGCGGCCCGTGGGGCCGAAGCGTTCCAGCATGTCCTGCATCAGTTCGGCCGGGATCAGGATGGCTGCCGCGCCTGCATTGCACAGCGTCTCGATGACCTGCTCCAGCCGGTCGCCCTCGAAGGCGTCGTGCAGGTCGCTCAGCAGGTCGTCGTCTCCCAGCAGAAGCGCATGGCTGATCTCGTGCGCCAGTGTGAACCGTTGCCGTTCCGGGCGGACACTGGAGTTGATCATGATCACGTGGTGTTCCGGGTCGTAGGCACCGTCACGGTCGCCCATCGGCATGAACAGCAGTTTCACGTCCGGCAGTCCCGCCATCAGGCTGTGCGCGTCCCGGCCCGGCACGGCCCGGGCGTACTCGGTCGCGAGTTCTCGCATCCTGGCCTTGGCCTGGGCGAGCATCGCGGGCGGTGTGGCGAGCGCGTCGGTCACGCCCGCAGCTTACCCGGATTCCCATAAGCAGGAAACCTCACGGCGCCTGAACACCTCATTGAGAGAACCATTGACGGAGACGGCCGAGCGGGATTCCGGGGGCTATCACCTCACGCGCACAGGGAGTACCGGAAGACGGAGCTCACTTTGATAAACCGGAGATTCAAGTCAATCCATCACGCTTAGCTCGGCGGCCCGCAGCTTCATGACGAGCGCGACGTACTCCTCCTGCGCCTGCTCGGGAGGCGTGCCGCTCAGGGCGGCCCAGGCGTCGAACTTGGCACCGCCCGCCAGATCGAAGCCCCGTGGCCGGTCTCCCTGCACATCGCCCAGACTGCCCTGTTTGTACAGCGCATACAGCTGCAGCAGCTCGGGTACTCCGGGTTTGCGGGTCAGCGTCTTCACATCCAGCTGGGCCTGTTCGAAGGGAGTCATCAGCCGAGTGTAGCGGCTCGCGCGATCCCCACATCCTTTGCTTGAGGCCTGCCCTTACCCACAGCAACAAAGAAGCCCGGCCTCCTTTTCAGGGGGCCGGGCTGGGGATGAAGACAGTGCTGGAGAGCGGTGTGAAGCAGAGGGTGCGGAGCGCTGTAGAAAGGAGGTGATCCAACCGCACCTTCCGGTACAGTTACCTTGTTACGAC